>JAPYQX010000050.1 GCA_029937135.1 Nitrospinota bacterium | reverse complement strand
TTTCATGTGGAACATTTCGGCGTAATGCCCTTCTTTTCGTGGACGAGGGGGGGGGCTGAGATGTGGACGAGGAAGGAAATGGGTAGCGCGGGGAACGGGGGGGCTCTTCGGAAAGGGCGGGGCTTGCGATCTCGGGGAACTGGCCGGTTGATGGTTATTCTTCTTCCCGCGAACCGCCAGAGGCGGCGGAAGCGGCCGCCCGGCGGAGATGGAATTCAAGGACGGTGAGCGCGGCGGGGGTTACGCCTGAAATGCGCGTGGCCTGCCCGAGGGTCTTGGGCTGAATCTCCTCCAGGCGCTGGCGCACCTCGGCGGTCAGGTTTTTAACCTCACGGTATGAAAAACTGTCCGGAATACGGACGCGATCGGCGGCGCGCAATACGGCGACCTGCCTGGACTCGCGCTTAAAATAATCCTTGTATTTGACCTCGGCGAGGACAAAGCGGCGGGCCTCGGTATCGAGTTTTTCCCACCTGTCCCTAAAGCTGCCGCCCATGAGATTGTCCACACGCCCCGCCAGCTCGGGGGTCATTTCCGGACGACGCATTAAGTCGCCCAATTTCAATGTCTTACGAGGAGAGGTCGAACCGGCGTCCTCGAGCAGGGCGGTAATGTCCGCTTTTGGATTTATATCCATAACTTCAATGTATTCAATAACTTCTGAGCATTTTTGGGCTTTCACGGAATGTTCCGCATAGACGCTCTTATCGAGCGAGCCCACCTCGCGCCCCAGCGCCATTAACCGCACGTCGGCGTTGTCGTGCCGAAGGTTCAGGCGGTGTTCCGCCCGGCTGGTAAACATGCGGTAGGGCTCCTGAACCCCCTTGGTCACCAGATCGTCAATCAACACGCCAATATAGGCCTGCTCCCGCCCGAGAACGATCCGCTCCTCGCCCTGCACGAAACGGGCTGCGTTGATGCCGGCCATGACTCCCTGGGCGGCGGCCTCCTCGTAGCCAGTCGTCCCGTTAATCTGGCCCGCATGGAAAAGACCGGCCACTCGCTTGGTCATCAGGCCCGGGTCCAGCTCGGTCGGATCCACGTAGTCGTACTCAACCGCATAGCCGGGGCGCATCATCTCCGCCCGCTCAAGACCCTCGATGGTTCCGATAACGCCCAGCTGAATATCAACAGGAAGGCTGGTGGAAAGCCCATTTACATAGACTTCCCGGGTGTTTCGGCCCTCGGGCTCAAGAAATATCTGGTGCGCTTCCTTGTCCGCGAAGCGCATGATTTTATCCTCGATGCTGGGGCAGTATCTCACCCCGGTTCCCTCGATTTGGCCGTTATACATCGGGGCTCGATCAATATTCTCGCGGATCAGGGCGTGTGATTTTTCGTTTGTATAGGTAATGTGACAGGGGATTTGCGCTTGCCTGATCTCTTTTGTCCGGAACGAAAAGGGGAGAGGGGGCTCGTCGCCGGGCTGGACTTTTAACGTACTATAATCAATCGTCCTCCCGTCGAGTCTTGGCGGGGTCCCCGTCTTCATTCTGCCGATCTTGAACCCAAGCTCCGCGAGCTGGCCTGTAAGCCCGTTCGAGGCGGCCTCGCCAGCCCGGCCTCCCTCGATTTTTCTGTCTCCGAAATGCAATATCGCGCCCGCGAATGTCCCCGGCGTCAAAATAACGGCCGGGGCAAGATATCTTTCCCCGAGCCGTGTCTCCACGCCAATCACGCGTTTACTTTCAGTCAAAAGGGAGGCCAAAGAACCCTGTTTTAAATAAAGACCCGGTTGATTTTCCACGGCCTGCTTGATGTAAAGACGATACATTTGCTTGTCGGCCTGGGCGCGGAGGGCTTGAACGGCCGGCCCTTTTTTCGTATTGAGCATGCGGAATTGAATGCCGGCCGCATCGATGGCCCGCCCCATTTCGCCACCAAGCGCGTCAATCTCACGCACCAACACCCCCTTGGCCAGCCCGCCAATCGCCGGATTGCACGACATCAGGCCCACCGTATCGAGGTTCATCGTAACGAGAAGGGTCTGCATCCCCACGCGGGCAGCCGCCATTGCGGCCTCGCTCCCGGCGTGCCCGCCTCCCACGACGATCACGTCATACTTTATATTCAAGTGGATTTTTCTCCGGCTGAAATGTCCTAAAGTTCTGGCTGCGGCGCCGATCAGGGGATCGGAAAAGGGGGCAAGGGTATCATTTTCCTATACAAAACGTGGAGAATATTTTATCCAAAAGAGCGTGGCCATAATCCCGGCCCAAAAGCTCTGAAAGCGCGCGCTGCGCTTCGTTCAAATCGACAGCGACAAGCTCGGGAGACGCGCGGTTATCAAGACCGTCAGCCCCTCTCTCGATAGCCTTTTTGCACCTCACCACCAAATCCCTGTGGCGCTCTCGGGCGAGGAAGGGCTGGTTCCCGCCAAGCCCGTCTCCTTCACTGCCAATCAAGGTTGAGGCCATGGCCTCCCTCAGACTGTCGATTCCCCCCCCCGTCAAAGCCGAAACAGAACAAATACTGACGGCCTTGCCAAAAAAATTCGATCTCTCCGGCATTTTGGCGTGAGACAAATCTGTCTTGTTCGCCACTAATATAGCCGGACACTCCAGCCCGTTGAGTTCGTTATCTGCCCAGCGAACCTCTTCGGGCCCGGCCGACGCATCCATCACCACCAAGCAAATGTCCGAGCTGGCGGCGGCTTGGCGCGCTCTTTTGGCTCCCTCAAGCTCAACCGGATCGCCCGTTTCCCGTATGCCCGCGGTGTCGATCAGCCGAACGGGTATTCCCCCGATATCACACACTTCCTCGACAGTGTCCCTGGTTGTGCCTGGAATCGGGCTCATGATGGCCCTCTCCTCTCCCAGGAGACGGTTCAGGAGGGTGGATTTCCCCGCGTTCGGCCGGCCCAAAATGGTCATCCGGGCGCCCTCGCGAAGAATTCGGCCAGAACTGTAGGTTTTTTCAAGTCTCTCGAGCACGTCCCTGATTTCGCGAAATCGCCGGGCGAGCTCTTTTTCGTCCATCGGCCTTCCCTGAACGGCCGGTCCCGCTCCGGGCTCAAGCTCGTCGGGAAAATCAATTGCCGCCTCAAGGTGCGCTCCAACCTCGACAATTCTTTCCCAGATAGACTCCAGCGATTTCGAAAGACCGCTATCGAGATGCGAAAGCGCGGCCCGGGCCGCTCGCCGGGTCTCGGCCGAAGCCAGGTCCGCGACCGATTCGCACTGCAAAAGATCGATTTTCCCCGCCAGAAATGCTCTTTTTGTAAACTCCCCCGGCCCAGCGGGCCGGGCCCCCGCTTCGCTCGCCGCGACAAGAAGAGCCCGCACAATCCCCGGGCCCCCGTGGCAATAGAGCTCGGCCATATCTTCTCCCGTATAGGAAGCCGGGCCGGCAATCATAACGGCCATTCCCTCGTCGAACGCCTCGCCGTCGGACCCTACAAACCGCCCCACCCGAATTTTTCGATCTCCGAATTTTCCTTCAGAATCCTTCGGACGAAAAATTTTACCCACGATTTCTTCGGTCTCGGTACCGCTCAGGCGAACAACAGCGATAGCCCCCCTTCCGGGCGCCGAAGAAAGTGCGGCGATAGTATCCCTGGACAAAAGATCCTCTGATTCTCCGAAATGTGTTGGCATCGCTGTCCTTAAATTATGTATGGTGATTCTTTACAGATGCTCATGAGGATTATATGGCAGAACTTCGCCGCGACCCGTATGCCGACCGACGGACGCTATTTGCGCCGGAAAGAAACGGCTGGCCCCGGGACACCGACGACGATCAGGGAGGAATGTCTTTTTTGCCGGGAAAATGAGGAAAAAAACCCGCCCAGTGGGAACTCACGCAGGACTCCCGGATTATCGAGCCCGGAGAAAACGGCGCGCTGGTTTTTTGCCCCTTCGCCTCCCGCTTTCCCTATCAAACAACGATTATTCCGTGACCCCCCAAAACACCTTCGCCGCTTCGCTGCCCGAGGCAATCGCCGCGGCCGGGGCCACCTTCGCGCGTTCGCTAAGGCGAATCAAGAACCTCCTGGGCGATCCGCCCCTGAACGCTTTTTTCCATATCGAAACCCGGCCCGAGGCGGAGGAATCCCCCTTCGCCCACTGTTGGCGGATCGAAGTAATTCCCCGTCTAACAGTCTTGGCCGGTCTTGAGCTTGGAGGCGGCACGCATATTAACGAGGTGTTGCCGGAAAGGGCTGCGGAGGAATGGCGGGCGGCTGATGCGCGAAATCCCTCCTAGAGAGCCGGGTTACGAGCGCGCGGCTCAGGTCATCCACCGGCCGCCGTTGATGTCGAGCGTTACGCCCGTGATGTAGCTTGACCCCGGCGTCGAGAGATACCAGATGCCGTCCGCTATCTCTTCCGCGCCGCCCGGCCTGGCCATCGGAATGGTTTTGTTGATTTCGGGGAGCCGATCCTTGTGCATTTCCGCCACCCGGGGGGAAAGCACGACACCCGGCGCAATCGCATTCACTGTAATTCCATGCGAGGCGAGCTCAACCGCCAGCCGCCGGGAAAATCCCAGAATGCCCGCCTTCGCCGCGCCGTAATGAAGCGCTGTTTCGAGGATTCCCGTACGACCAGTCAGCGAGGAAATACTAACGATTCTCCCGTAACCCTCTTTCTTCATGGCCGGCGCGGCTTCCCTGCAGCACAAAAAAACGCTTTTCAGGTTCCAGGCGAGAATGCCGTCCCAATCCTCTTCTTTCTGATCTTCGATGGCATGGGTTTCATAAAATCCGCCCGCGCAATTCACGAGAATTTCAATCTTTCCCCAACGCTCCAGAACCAGACGAAAAATTTCTTTAACCTCGGAACTTAATGTGACATCCGCGTGCACAAAAATAGCGTCCGCACCGCCAGCTTTTATTTTTTCGGTTACGGCATTTCCTTTGTCGGGATCTTTGTCCACAACCGCAACCCTAGCGCCCTCGGCGGCAAACCGGCTAACCACGGCCTCACCAATTCCCGCCGCGCCGCCGGTGACAACAGCCACATGATCCTTGATAGACGATCTTTCGTTCATCTTTCCTCCGGATCAGGTTTTACGTCGCGTAATTGTTTCAACCGCCCGGAACCCGATGGCGGGCCGCCCAGCCACGTTTTTTCGGTGCGCGACGACAAAATAGGTGTCATCATCAAAGCTCCAGCCCCGATCCACCAAAAGACCTGATTCGCGAACAATTTTTCTCGTCTCCCGGATACCCAGACGAGCCCAAAGAGGCGGGCCATATGCCGTGGGCCTGGGATGCCATTCCGAAACAATCACCCGCCCACCCGGGCGTAACGTCCGGTGGACCTCATCCATGAACGCTTTCGTTTTTGCCGTTTCGTGGAGAACAAATCCAAGCATCACAAAGTCCGCGCATTCGTCGGAAAACGGAATTGCCGGATCGCGGGACTTTCTGATGAGTAAATTTTTCAGCCCAAGCCTTTTCTTTTGCTCCCGAAGCTCCCGAAGCATCGACGGCGAGGTGTCGCACGCAAGTACGCTTCCGTCCCTTCCGACAATTTGGGATGCGGGCATGCAGAAAAAACCCGGGCCGCATCCCACGTCCAGCGCGGCCATTCCCCGGCGTAAACCAAGCGCGCGAAGCGTTTTTGCCGGGGGCATTATCCGGCGGCGGCGGTTGCTGACCAACAGGCGCATCCGGCCCGGCGGAATGATCCAGGGTTGGCGTGTTTTAGTTTTCTTCGGCAAGTTTTGGTGGCTGTATGGATCTATTGACGAAATATTGCTGAACGATGGAAAGTGTGTTGTTCATGAACCAATAGATCACCAGGCCAACCGGAACCGGATAATAAACAAACATCCCCGTAAAAATAACAGGCATGAACATCATCATTTTAGCCTGAGTGGGATCCGCCGAGGTCGGGGTCATTTTTTGTTGCAAAAACATCGACAGGCCCATGAGAATCGTGAACACATGAAACGGGTCCTGCTTGGAAAGGTCGGTTATCCACCAAAAAAACGGCGCCTGGCGCAGCTCGATAGAAACCAAAAGGGCATTATAAAGGCCGAAAAATACAGGAATCTGAATCAACATCGGCAGGCAACCCATCATCGGGTTGACGTTGTGTTCCTTGTAGAGAGCCATGACTTCCTGGTTCAATTTGTTTTTGTCGTCTTTATATATTTCCTTAAGCTGAACCATTTTAGGCTGAAGCTTTTGCATGTTGCGCATATTTCGCATGCTCACCTGCGTGAGGGGGTAGAAAACGAGCTTAATCGCGATAGTGAGCAGAATAATGGCGACGCCCCAATTGCCCGTTGCCGCGTGAGAGAGGCGGAGGATGTACATGAGGGGTTTCGCGATAAAAGCGAACATTCCGTAATCAAGGGCCTCGTCAAGATTGGCGTTCATCTTCTCGAGTCTCTTCGTTTCCTTTGGGCCCACGTAAATGTCGAGCGTGGCCATGCTATTTTGTTTGAGAGGAAGCGGGACGATGGTCGCAAAGTCTTTCTCGGCGTTGGTTTCGCCCAACAGCTGCACCTCGGACCGCCCGTCGCCGCCACGAGGAATCAGGGCCGCGATAAAATATTTGGACTGAATTCCCAGCCATTTAGTGCCTCCGCCCCGGACCACGGGCTTCCCCATTTCCGGGGCGTCGTATTCGAGATCCTTCCCGACATAGCTCATTGGCCCCTCGACAATGCCGCCGTAGTTGTTGCCGCCACTCCCGCCCAGGCCGGGCGCCCACGCAATGCCAATGGGCTTAGGTGCGCCAGGAAACTCCACTCGAAGCTCGGTGCCAATCACGTAGCTGTCGTAGCGAAAGGTGAACGTTTTCTCCGCCGCCAGTCCGGTGGCGTTGCGATAGACGAAAGCAACCTTACCCTCCGGATTGGAAGGCGTGAGAGAAAGAGCTCTGCCCACCACCCGGTAGGTGGCTTTGTTCAGCTCCAGGGCCGCGTCTCCCCCCACGAAGAAAAGTGGGCGGATAGGGGGGCTTGACTCCACGACCAGCTCAATCGGTTTTTTGGTTTCGTCGGACAGGTATTTTGTCAGCCGCACGGACACCAGGCCGGCGCCCCGATTGGTGAACTCAAATATGGCCGGGCCCACGTCAACCAACACGCGCCTTTCGTCTGGGGCGGCGGCTTCGGGCTTGCCGGTTACGGGCGCGGCCAGTTTAGGCTCAGAGGGAGTGATTGCCGGCGAAGAAAGGGGTGCCGCGGCGGCCGGTGGTTTCGGTTTCTTCGCGGCTATGCTTTTCGCGATTCGCTGTTTTTTTTCAAGGAGTTTTTCCTGTTGGGGGCGAACATAAAAATACTCCCACCCAACAAGAACAGCAATCGACAGGGCTGCGGCAAGAATCGCATTTTTTTCCATTCAGCGCGTCTCCATCCGGGTCGCTAAGGAACCGGGTCTTCTCCGCCCGGATGGAAAGGATGGCATCGGGCAATTCGGCGAAAGGCTAGCCACGTCGCCCGAGCCGGCGAATGGCGACGAAACGCTTCCATGGCATAATGCGAGCAGGAAGGATTAAACCTGCAACTTCCCGGAAGCACGGGGGAAATCAAAAGTTGATACGCCCGGATTAATTTGGCTGCGGCAACCGCAAGGGCATTTTGGAATATTCTGACAACCCGCTCACCCATGGACCAACCCAAGGGCATTGAGAAACGCCTTTTCAATTTCTTTTTGCTCCGCGTCGGCCATCGAACGGCTGACAATGACAACCACATCCAACTCCGCCGGCATAATATCCCGGTTTTTGCGAAATACCTCGCGAACAAGCCTCTTGGCGCGATTGCGCTTAACAGCATTTCCAGATTTTCGGGAGGCGATGACTCCGACCCTGGTTGGTCCACCCGTATTCGCCAGCACGTAAGTAATAAAATAGCGGCAACGGTGTTTTTTTCCTTTCTTGAGAACCAACTTGAAATCCGAGCCCTGCCGAATTTTCATTTCCGGTCGGAGTTTTTGATCCACGGCCGGCTTCTCGCAAGAAAGGACGCAACCTCAGGTCATACGCTTATACCGATACCGAAAGCTTTTTTCGTCCCTTGGCTCGCCGCCGTCTCAAAACGGAACGGCCGCCCGATGTCTTCATTCTGCTCCGAAACCCGTGGGTTTTCGCACGCTTGTTTCGGTTCGGTTGGTATGTTCTTTTCACGACCCTGCCTCTTTTTTCATTGAGTCGGGGGAGCCATAGCGGTTTTGATTGAACTCCCCCCAAAAAGCAGTGCAACAATAGCCACGAAGATATCCATTGTCAAGAAATTAAGGGCTTCGCTAGCACGAACAAATAATCCCATTGGGGGCCAGTTTTCCACACTCCCGGCGCGCTCAAGCTAAAAATCCACGTCTGGGTGTGGAAAATCCACGGCAGCGCACTTTTTCTTGTGGATATTTGTGGTTTTTAGGCGTATTATCCCAAGAAATCAGAGCCCGCGAACATTAAGTTTGATTTGGAACTTTCCTTTTTGGGCTTCATCTTGAATGTGTATCAATTTCGTTAATTTTACGCCCCCAAACTCAACTCCTCTCGTGGGTTGTATTTCCGGCTACCCAGTATAGATTTAAGGCGTTTATTGTGAATGACTTGTGGGGCAGATGCCTGGAGAGAATAAAGGATGAAATTTCTCCACAGGCATTTGAGCGCTGGTTTTTGAACTCGCGCCAATCTTCCAGCACCGATTCTACCCTCACCTTTCAGGTGC
The DNA here is from genome assembly GCA_029937135.1 of Nitrospinota bacterium. GTDB lineage: Bacteria > UBA8248 > UBA8248 > UBA8248 > UBA8248 > UBA8248. Next base: position 4,409 of record JAPYQX010000050.1, on the reverse strand, counting down.
CAGATCAATTTTTCGCGGAAACCATTCGCAATCGCTACTGGGGTATTTTGATCGATGTGGTTCGTCTGGAGGGGGGGGAGGGAATCTCTCTTCAGATCGAATTCGCCGAGGATTCCGCTCCCCGGAATGGCGCCATCCCCGGGCCCGGGCCCGATTCCCGGCCCGCTCCTTCACCTAGGCCTGCCCAACAAAAACCCGACTTCTTAAACCCGAAGTATACATTCGACACTTTTGTCATTGGCACCTCGAATCAATTGGCGCACGCATGTAGTCTCCAGGTCGCTAGCGAGCCCGGCTCCAGACTCAATCCCCTTTTTATTTACGGAGGTGTTGGTCTTGGTAAAACCCACCTCCTTCACGCCATCTCCCATCGTTTTTTAGAACGCCGTCCCGATGCTCGCATTTACTACACATCGGCGGAAAATTTCATTAACGAGCTCATTGGTTCTCTTCAGCGAAACCATATGCCTGAATTTCGGAGCAAATTTCGGAAAATTGACGCTCTGCTTGTTGATGACATTCAGTTTATAGCCGGAAAAGAGCGCACCCAGGAAGAGTTTTTTTTCACCTTTAACGCTCTTTATGAAGCAGGAAAACAAATAATAATAACCAGCGACCGAGTTCCCAAGGACACGCCCGGTCTTGAGGAACGGCTTCGAGCCCGATTTGTCTGGGGGATGATGGTGGACATTGGCGTCCCGGATTTCGAAACCAAAGTAGCTATCCTCCAAAAAAAATCGGCCGAACAGAACTTTAACCTTCCAGCCGAGGTCGCTCATTTTGTCGCCGACAAAGTGCGCTCCAACATTCGCGAACTCGAGGGATGTTTAATTAAACTTATTTTTCATGCCTCTCTTCACGGGACAGACATTGACTTACCGATCGCCGAGGAGCTTCTCAAGCAAATTATCAGAGAACCCTCTCGTGTCATGACAATCGAAAATATTCAGCGAGTTGTCTCAGAACACTACCAAGTAAGAGTTTCGGATTTAAAATCAAAAAATCGCTCCCAAGCGTTCACCCTTCCCCGTCATGTGGCAATGTTTCTTAGCCGCGACCTTACCCCCGCTTCCACAACCGAGATCGGCAGGCGGTTTGGCGGCAAAGATCATTCAACCGTTATTCATTCCACCAGAAAAATCCAAGATCTTATTGATAAAGATCCAGCCTTTTCCGCCACCGTTCAGCGCCTGAGCGAGCGCGTGGACCTGTTGCAACAATGAAGAATATCTGTGAACAACACGCCCACTTATCCACAACACACACCTCTTTTCATTTCCGACCCCAAAAAACAAGGCGCTTTCCACATTTCCACCACAACACAAAAAGCCCCAACGCCCCACAATATCAACAACATAAACAGCCCAACCACATTTCCACAAGACCTACTACTATTACTAATTGATCTTAATTAATAGAAAGAAACAATAGAGGCTCTGCAAAACTGTGTATCTTCAAAAAATTCACCTCCAAAATTTCCGAAACTACACAGTTCTCGATCTATCTCCAAATAGACACTTTAATTATTTTTTTGGTGTAAACGGCGCAGGGAAAACCAATCTTTTAGAGGCAATCTATTTTTTGATCAATCTTCAGTCGTTCCGCCGGACAACTCGAGTAAAATTGACACGAGAGGAAAGCGGAGAAATGTATTTACGAGGGGACTTCGCGCGCGGTGAAGACGAAAGTGGGGTTCGCCTGGAAGCGGCAATTAACGGGTCTGCGAGAAAATACAAAGTAAACGGGACGGAGGAGGCGGATCTTTTCTCCTACCTGAACAGGGTCCACGCGGTAATATTTTTTCCTGAAAGCCTCAGGTTCGTAAAAGAGGGGCCCCATCTAAGGAGGGCTGTTTTTGATCGCGCGGTTGCTGCTGAGGATGAGCGCCACCTAGTGGATTCTCGTGAGTATGCTCGGCTCTTGGTGGAACGGAATCGGATTTTGAAACAGGGCGGGGACTCTGATATGATTGATGTGTGGGAAGAAAGACTTCTCAAAATAGCTGCCCGAATTGTTGTTCGCCGCCACACATACCTAAAAACCCTCCGCCGATATATAACGATAATTGGGGAACGCATGGGAGTGGGTTCCCTGCTAGGAATAAAGTACCTGGGAGGTACGTTTAGCAGGGGAACCCAGGACTGGGAAGTTATTTTAGGCGGGTTGCGGAAGGGAAGGGATCCAGAAGAGAAAACAAGGGAATTTTTGGGCGAAATTGCAGAAAGCCTAAAGAGCAAAGAAAGAGAACTAAAGAGAATGCTCTGGGGTTCCCACTTGGATGAATTTGAACTTAGTTGGGGAGGGCGAAGCGCAAAAGAAGCTGCTTCGCAGGGCGAGCAGCGCTTGTTGACGATAATTCTAGCCATGGCCACAGCCGAAAGTTACGCGAAAAAAAGAAAAGACGAGCCGATTGTTTTGCTCGATGACTTAAGTTCTGAACTTGACGAGGAGAAAAGAAGTGCAATTTTAGGGTACCTGGAAACAATGGGAACACAAGTTTTTATTACATCCACAGAAAAACAAAAAAGATACAAAAACGCAGGAATGTATCTCGTAAAAGACGGTCAAATATTTACAGAACACCCCTAAACACAACACCGCCGGAACGCCCGGCGAACAGGCAGAAAATGGCAAACACAACAAAAGAAACACCCAAAAAAAATAGCAATGGCGACTATTCCGCCAAAGATATTCGTGTTCTTGAGGGCCTGGAAGCGGTTCGCAAACGACCGGCAATGTATATCGGAAGCACGGGCCCGTCGGGTTTGCACCATCTTGTGTTTGAAGTAGTCGATAATTGCGTTGATGAGGCGATGGCGGGATTTGGCGACCGCGTCGAAATTATAATCAACGAAGACGGGTCAGTTACTGTTAAGGATAATGGCCGGGGGATACCGGTTGATAGACATCCCACCGAAAAGATATCCGCAGCCGAAGTGGTTTTAACAAAACTGCACGCCGGAGGTAAATTCGAGAACAGTGCCTACAAGGTGTCAGGGGGGCTTCATGGCGTTGGCGTGTCCTGTGTTAACGCACTCTCGGAATGGCTGGTTGCGGACATCAGAAGAGACGGCAATCTTCATACCATCACATTTGATCGCGGGAAATCAAGGGCGAGAATAAAAAAAGAAAGAAAAGTAAAATCAACAGGCACAACGATTACATTCAAGCCGGACGCTGATATTTTCGAAACACTTGAATTTAATTTCGAGACCCTCGTTCACCGCCTTCAAGAGTTGGCCTTTTTGAATAGGGGCCTAAAAATTATTATTGAAGACATGCGATCAAACAAAAAAGAGGAATTTTTATATCGTGGCGGCGTGGTTTCGTTTGTTGAACACCTAAATAGAACAAAAGAAGCCGTACACAAAAAACCCGTCTACATTAAAACCGAACGTGGACTGGTTGTTGTTGAGGTGGCGTTTCAGTACAACGACGGATACAACGAAACGCTTTATGCGTACGCCAATAACATCAACACAACCGAGGGGGGAACTCACCTGGCTGGGTTCAGGACCGCCCTTACGCGAACGATCAATCGCTACGCCACTACTAACAATCTTTTGAAAAATACATCACCACCCACTGGCGACGACATCCGGGAGGGTTTAACGGCGATACTAAGCGTGAAGTTGCCAGAACCACAATTCGAGGGCCAAACAAAATCCAAGCTTGGCAACTCCGAAATGAAAGGCATCGTCGAGCAGGTAGTCAATGATGGACTGGGGACGTTTTTCGAAGAAAACCCGAAGATTGCCCGTCGCATTGTCAACAAAGCGATTCAGGCGGCCCAGGCCCGGGAGGCAGCAAGAAAAGCGCGAGATCTTACCCGCCGGAAAGGAGCCCTCGACAGCGGGTCCCTGCCGGGAAAGCTTGCCGATTGCTCAGAGCGCGACCCGGCGCTTTGTGAATTGTTCTTGGTTGAGGGAGAGTCGGCCGGCGGATCGGCGAAGCAGGGACGCGATCGGGCCTATCAGGCGATCCTGCCGCTGAAAGGGAAAATCCTTAATGTTGAGAAGGCGCGGCTCGATAAAATGCTGGGCCACGAAGAAATTCGAACCATGGTGATGGCTATCGGCACTGGCATCAAGGATGATTTTGATCCCGACAAACTCCGCTACCATAAAATCGTGATCATGACGGACGCTGACGTGGACGGATCGCACATTCGAACATTGTTGCTGACGTTTTTCTTTCGCCACATGCGTAAGCTAATCGAAGAGGGGAACCTTTATATCGCCCAGCCCCCGCTTTACAAGGTAAAGAGAGGCAAGATCGAAACCTACATCAAAGACGACGGCGCCTTTGAAAACTTTATCGTCGCGGCGGCCACCGAGGGCGCCGAGGTTACAACAAGCCAAAACGGAAAATCTAAAAAAGGTGCCAAGAAAAGCGCCAAGAGCAAGAGC
>JAPYQX010000413.1 GCA_029937135.1 Nitrospinota bacterium | reverse complement strand
TCTTGGTGAGCCGCCTGGCGAGATCGCCGAGGAGCCCGAGGAGGTGGAAGCCGGAGCCGTTCTTGCCGCCGAAGCGGCGCAGGAGGAAGCCGGAGCCGTTCTTGCCGAAAATATGGCGGCGATGGAGGAGCCTGCCCCCGAGCCGGTTCTGAATGAGGCTGAAAATATGATGAGCGGGATCATCGATATGTATATTAATGAGGGGAACGCCCCGCTCGCGCTTGATCTGTGCCGCAAGGCGTTGACGGCCGGACAGGGCGCGGCGTGGCTTGAAGCGAAAATTCAGGAGCTTGAGGCCAGGGTGGCTCAAGGAGGGGAGGGGGACTTGCCCCGGCCCGCCGGAGAGGTTATGGAAGATGCCGAGCCATCCTATTCGGGGCCGCATAGCGATGTGGTGAAATCACTGGAGAGCTGGCTCCGGACGATACAGCGGAGAAAGGAACGAATATCGCCGGGTCCACAGGGGGGACCGGGCGGCGTCGCGGATTGACAAATATTCGAAACGATTCAAACTCATGTGGGTCGGCGTCCGGCTGACGCGTATCCTTTTTTGTTTTAGCGCCGTAATTGATGAGTGGACTTATTTCCTGAAGAAAGCGCACTTGGTATGCCTCGAAATTTAAAATCGGGTCCGGAGGGAGCGGAGCGGGCTGGTGCCGTTTCATCGCCGCTCCTGGACCAGCTTTGCGTCAACACCATTCGTACGCTTTCGATGGACGCAGTTCAAAAAGCGAGTTCCGGGCATCCCGGAACCCCGATGGCGCTGGCGCCCGCCGCCTATGTTCTTTTCTCCCGCATCATGCGATTCAATCCGAGGAACCCGGACTGGTTCGACCGCGACCGATTCGTGCTCTCGTGCGGCCACGCCTCAACGCTTCTCTACTCGCTTCTTCACCTGACCGGCTACGATCTTCCTCTCGATGAGATCGTCAATTTCAGGCAATGGGGGAGCAAGACCCCGGGGCACCCCGAGTACGGATTGACGCCTGGTGTCGAGACGACGACGGGCCCGCTGGGCCAGGGAATCATGAACGCCGTCGGGATGGCCATCGCCGAAGCTCACCTGGCCTCGGTGTTCAACCGCGAGGGCCGCGAGATCGTGGGGCACCACACCTATGTATTCGCCAGCGACGGCGATCTGATGGAGGGCGCCTCGCACGAAGCGGCATCGCTCGCCGGTCATCTCGGTCTCGGGAAGCTCATTATTCTTTTCGACGACAACCGCATCACCATCGAAGGCTCGACGGAGCTGGCCTACACCGAGAATGTCGCCGGGAGGTTCGAGAGCTATGGTTGGCACGTTCAGAACCTCGGCGACGCGGCGAACGATCTGGGCGCGATCGAGGGCGCGTTCGAGGGCGCCCGCGGCGAGGCCGCCCGGCCCTCGATCATTATCTTGCGCTCGCACATCGGTTTTGGTTCTCCCAACTTTCAGGACACGGCGGCCGCGCACGGGTCCCCGCTCGGCGAGGAGGAGATCGGGCTCACGAAGAAAAGCTACGGCTGGCCCGAGGAGGAGAAGTTTCTCGTGCCCGAGGAGGTGTCGGCCCACATGGGAGCGGCGGTGGAGCGGGGCCGCGAGTCCGAGGCGGCGTGGCGCCGGAGCCTCGAGGAGTACCGGGCCGCCGACCCGGAGCTGGCCGCGCGGTTTGAAGCCGCGCTCAAGGGCGACCCCCCTCCCGGTTGGGACGAGGACATTCCGGTTTTCGACCCCGGCGAGGAAGCGCTCGCGACCCGGGCGGCCTCCGGGAAGGTCCTCAACGCCATAGTCGGAAAAATCCCCTGGCTCCAGGGGGGAAGCGCCGATCTTGCCGGATCGAACAACTCCCTGATGTCAGGAGAGGGCGATTTCAGGAAGGGCGATTTCTCGGGCCGCAACATGCGATGGGGGGTGCGTGAGCATGTCATGTGCTCCGCTTCCTCGGGGATGGCTCTTCACGGCGGCGTCCGCCCCTACGCGGCGACGTTTTTTGTGTTCACCGATTATGCGAGACCCGCCATCCGGCTGGCCGCGCTGATGGGCCTGCCGGTGATCTACATCATGACGCATGATTCCATCGGGCTCGGCGAGGACGGACCGACGCACCAACCCGTCGAACATCTCGCCTCCCTCCGGGTTGTGCCGAATCTGTCGCTGATCCGGCCGGCCGATGCGAACGAGACTGCCCATGCCTGGCGGGCGGCGATTGAGCGGCGGGACGGCCCGACCATGCTGGTGCTGACGCGGCAGGGGTTGCCGACCGTGGATCGCTCGCGCATGGGGGGGGCCGAGGGCGTTCTGAGGGGCGCCTACATTCTCGCGGGGGAAAACGGCGCGGCTCCCGATGTCACCCTGATCGGGACCGGCTCGGAGGTCACACCGTGCCTTGCCGCCAGGGAACTTCTCGCCGTCGGCGGAGTCGATGCCCGCGTGGTGAGCAT
>JAPYQX010000049.1:7602-13081 GCA_029937135.1 Nitrospinota bacterium | reverse complement strand
GCCCAGAAGGGGTGGGCGGAGATTGCTTCGCCCGCCGCCCGCGAGAGACCGACAGATGCTAAAACCCGCTCCAGGTCAGGGTCAGGCCCCTTCTCGGGGCCCGACCACTTCTCGGGGTCCGGCCACCCAAGGCTTTCACGTAATGCTCAAGCCGCGCGGGGCGATCTGCAATCTCGATTGCGGCTACTGCTACTTCCTCACGAAAGAAGCCCTCTACCCCGGCAGCGACTTCCGGATGAGCGCCGAATCACTCGAAACCTTCACCCGTCAATACATCGAAGCCCAGAGCGTCCCCGAGGCGACATTCGGGTGGCAGGGCGGCGAGCCCATGCTCATAGGTCTTGACTTCTTCCGCCTCGCCGTGGAGCTACAGGAAAAACACCGCCCGGCAAACATGACCGTCCACAACGCCCTCCAGACAAACGGAACGCTCATCAGTGAAGAGTGGTGCGAATTTTTTCGGGCAAACAACTTTCTCGTCGGGATCAGCCTCGACGGCCCGCGCGCGCTGCACGACGCCTACCGCGTCGATAAATCGGGCGCGCCCAGCTTTGACCGCGTGATGGCGGGTCTTGAGCTACTGAAAAAACACGGCGTCTCGTTCAACGTCCTTACAACTGTTCACAGCGCCAACGCGGACCACCCCGCCGAGGTCTACCGCTTCCTGCGCGACGATGTGGATGCCCGCTATATTCAGTTCATCCCCATCGTCGAGCGGAAAAACGATACCGGCTTTCAGGAGGGTCACTCGGTGACTGATCGCTCCGTAAAGGCGCGTCAGTACGGCGAATTTCTGACAGCCGTGTTCGATGAATGGGTCAGGCGGGATGTGGGCACCGTGTTCGTCCAGATCTTCGACGTGGCGCTGAACAGCTGGTCAGGCGAGCGGCCAGGGCTTTGTATTTTCGATGAAACCTGCGGCGGGGCCCTCGCGATGGAGCACAACGGCGACGTTTACTCGTGCGATCATTATGTTGAGCCGCGTTATTTACTCGGTAATGTGGGGGAAATGCCCCTGCTCGAAATCGTGGATTCCGAAAAACAGCGGGTGTTCGGCCTCGCCAAGCGGGACACCCTCCCGCGCTACTGTCGCGAGTGTGAGGTCCGCTTCGCCTGTAACGGCGGGTGCCCGAAAAACCGGATCATCAAAACGCCCTGTGGGGAACCCGGCCTGAATTATCTATGCGAGGGGTACAAGATTTTTTTCGAGCACATCGACGGGCCGATGCGCTTCATGGCGAATGAACTCGCGAGTCGTAGACCCCCGGCGAATATCATGCGCCGGATGCGGCTCGAGGACGAAGCGCACCTTGAACAGGAGTTCGCCCGCGCCGGGCGAAACGATCCTTGCCCCTGCGGGAGCGGGAGGAAATTCAAGAACTGCCACGGAGGGTGATTTGGGCCGCAGGCGCTAGCGCCCCGGTATTGATCAGGTCGCGGCCCAGCTTAACACCCAGCGCTTCTTCCACCGTCCACGATGATGTGCTGTCCGGTGAGATAATCCGAGGCCGGCGAGCACAGGAACACCGCCGCCCCGGCCACGTCCCCGGGCTCCCCCGCCCTTCCCGCCGGTGTGCGCGAGATGACCTCCGCCATTTTTTCCGGATCGGCATAGAGCCCCTCGGTCAGCGGGGTGCGGGTGAGTTGAGGGCCCAGCGCGTTCACTTGAATATTGTAGGGACCCCACTCAATCGCCAGGGCCCGCGACATCGCGACTATCCCGCCCTTGGCGGCGATGTAGGCCGATTGGTTGGGTACGGCCTGCTCGGCCAGAATCGAGGTGATGAAAAGAATTTTTCCGCCTTCGCCTCGACTGATCATCGCCCGCGCCGCCGACTGTGCGCAGGCATAAGCCCCCCGCACATGAACCGCGAGGAGACCTTCCAGATCATCCGGCGTCGTTTCGAGGGCGGGCTTCACCACGAGGCGGCCCGCGCAGGTCACCATCGCGTCGAGGCGGCCGCATTCTCCAACAACCTTCCCCACCAATCCACTCACCTCATCGGGCGAGGTGACATCGCAGGGCAGGAACCGAATGTCGAACCCTTCGTCCTTCAACCGGTCCGCCTCCGCCTCACCCCGCTCGCTCGAGCGGCTGGAGAGGATCACCCGCGCCCCGGCGACAGCCAGCGCCCGCCCGATGGCGAGCCCTATCCCGGTGGCGCCGCCCGTGACGACGGCCACCCGGTCCACCATTGAAAACGGGGCCGCGACGGAATTTTCATTTAGAGGGTCGGCATTCACAGAGCCGGCTTTCTCGGTTTCAGCCATTGCAGGTCTCCACTTGTAATCGGCGGTCCTGAAATTTCTAAAGCGGCGGTCCTGAAATTTCAAAGAGTATGGGATGCGTCCCGCGTGTAGCGCTCAAGGCGGCTTCGAGTCTCGGGGCCGAAGCCGTCGAACATCTCCGCCGTGGCTTTTTTGCTCCCCTCGACGGCGGGCTGGTCGAACGGGTTCACCTCCCGGAGAATACCCCCGTAGACCGCCGCCCACTGCCAGAGGGCGATGACCGAGGCCACATCCTCCGCGCAAAGGGCGTCGAGGGTGAGAACCATGTGGGGCACACCTCTACGTTCCGCCTCGGCGATGACTCCGGCGTGTTCGAGGTCGAGGAATTCTCCGGCGCTCACCCCACCGCCCAGCGTGAAATCCGCCTCGCCCGAGCGCACCCGGAGGCTCAGACCCGCGATGTTCCCGCGCCCGCCGAAGTAGCGCTGGTTGGTGTGGTGCTGGCTCTCGGGCCCCTCGGCGAAGAGAAGGGTCTGCCCCCGCCCTTCTTTACAATAACTCTCGTGGACGAGCTGAACGGCGAGGGCTCCCACACCGGAAAGGGCCCGGCGGTAGACCGGGAAAAATATCTCGGTGCGCCCGGCGAGCTCGGCCCGCCACAGTCTGAGGGCGAGCGCCTTGGCCATGTTCTCTGCGGGCGGCATCTCACAGCCAAGTCGCGCGTGAGCCGCCCCGAAGGCGGCATCGAGCGCACGAGGGGTTTCCATGCCGCCCAGGGCGAGAGCGAGGGGGAGCAGCGCGTTATTCTGCCCCGCCGTGAACCTGCCGCCTACATCAACCGGATGAGGAAAGCGATTGAGCTTTTTCTCATCAGCGAGGGCGGCGAGTTTGCTCTGTCCCGGGGATATCACCGCCAGGGCCGTATAGCCCGCGTTCACGAGAAGCCTCGTCTCCTGAACCACGTTTTCCGTCTCGCCCGACTTGCTCACCGGAACGAGGAGGGTGTTCGTCTGGGAAAATCGCCCCCGGGCGGAAATCAACTCGCCCAGCAGCCCGTCCGGGTCGGTCCCGTCGAGCAGGTGGAGTTCACGTCGAGCGCCGCCAGCAACCCCGGCCGGGGCCCTGGCTCCGGCCACAACACCGGCTGAGGCTTGAGAAAGCGCTTCATAAAGCGCCCAGACGTTTCGGATCGAGCCGCCGTTGCCGATGACGACGATATGCTCTTTTCCCTTCGCGAGGGGGAATTTTCCCTCGATACCGCCCAGATCGGGCCACTCCCGCGCGAAGGCGGGGACCGTCTCGCCGCCCTGATAACGGGCGATGGCTTCGGCACAGGCGGCGGGGTCGGCGAGAAGCGCCTCGCCGCGTTTTTCCGCCTCAACCGCAATCCCGGCGGCGGTGATTTTGTTATCCGCCCCGCTAGCCGCGTCCCAGTTTTTTGTATAGAGATAGAGCCCCATTTCGGGTCACTCCCGTGATAAGGCCGCGCCCGGCATCAGCCGGGTGTCGATTCAAGGGCGGGCTTCAGCGCGAGGTGGGCGGCGATGGAGGTGAGCACGATGGGGATGAGCCCGGCCCCGGGCAGCCCCAATTCGGAGAAAACCCGTGCGCCGATGTCCTTCACCGTGGCCCCCTCGCCGATCTCGGCCCCCGCCCGGCGGACGAGGGCGTCAATCCGCCGGAGGTAGGCCTCGCCCGCGTCGATGTGGCCTGCCACATTTTCACCGCGCCATATTTGATCGCTGAGTTTGGAGAGAAGGATCTCCGCCCCCCGGAGGGCGCGAAGCTTGTCCAGGCTTTCGAGCGTTTGCCGGACATCCTCGTAAATCGGCAGCACTCCCGGCTCGGGCAGAACGTCCCCGCAAAAAAGCGCGCCCTCACCGGGCATGAACAGCGACACGCTCCCCGGAGAATGTCCCGGCGTATGGAGCACTTCAATACCGGCGCCTCCGCCCAAATCAATTTTGACGCCTTCTTCTAAAACGCCTTCCACCTTTACGGATCCCGAAGTGTTTTTCGCGCGCATGTCGCCGATATGATCGAAATGCCCGTGCGTGTGAATAACGAGATCAATATCCTCGGGACGGCGGCCCAGCGACTCAATATACCGGAAAATTACATCAGCGCTCGATTTGACGCCCGTGTCCACAAGAGTGAGGCGTTCCGTATCAATAACGTAGGCGGGAACAAAACACGGTATCCGCGCTCCGCCCGGCATTTCGATCTCAAAGTGAAGCAAGAGGGAGTGAACATGCTCGGTTACCCGCACGGCGAGCGCCTCCGCGGGAGGCGGGACGAATCAAAAAATCGGGGCGGATGACAGAGCGAATCAGAGGCCCGTCTCGCCGCACCGCACACAAAGTGAATTTTAGCCGATTGAATCATGAAAGACTCACAATGCCGGACTCACAGTAAAGGAACAGGCTCCCGACGGGGGGGGCCACAAGCGGGGAGCCGTCCCGCACCCGGCCGGGCGGCTCGCGGCGGAGAACCCCCACAATAAAGGGTTTACGCCACCGGCTCAAACCCCTCCCAGGCCCGCGCCAACCACCCGCCGGGGCCTTCAGACCGAGGTCCCGAGTGATGAATTCCGGCGTATACTGCTCCCGGCGCCTCTAGCGAAAAATTGAGCGGACAAAGCGCACCCGATACAACCCGGCGCGGCCCGTATTTTTGGCGCCTTTCTTCAAATTCAAATCTCGTTTCTGTGAACGAAAAATCAAACCAAACTTCGGCGGCAAACTGACGATTCATTTCCAATACAGATCAAACAAAGATCATCTTCAAAAGAATTTGCTTTTTTTAACGACCCCATTCACGATATTTTTCTTGTTTACCACCCGAAACGATCATTTTCTTAAAAAAAGAAAAAATAAAAAATTGCCTTTTTTTCAAAAAAACACTTGACCTAACGAATAAATTTGTTAAATTTCTTAATGTAAATGCGTTTCATGTAATTGTATGTAAATGAAATGTATTATTCATCGTCGGCTTCAAGTTGTCGCTTGCTCCGCCGATGTAAAGCGCTTCCATCGCGCGCCTGACCGCCCGGCCGGGAGAACGTTGCATGGCAACGAAGAGAAAAGCAAAGAAGAAGGCAGCAAAGAAAAGCTCGAAGAAGAAAGCTGCCAAGAGGAAAGCACCAAAGCGTAAAACCATGAAGAAAAAGGCAGTGAAGAAAAAGGCCAAGAAGAAGGCCACGAAGAAAAAAGCCAAGAAAAAGCCAGCAAAGAAAAAAGCCAAGAAAAAG
>JAPYQX010000049.1:0-7502 GCA_029937135.1 Nitrospinota bacterium | reverse complement strand
GCAAAGAAAAAAGCCAAGAAAAAGGCTGCAAAGAAAAAGGCGAAAAGGAGGCGCTAGCCCCTTTTAAACGAATTTAAGAGCAAGCGACTTGGCAAAGGGGCCCTGCTGAAAGGCGGGGCCTCTTTTTTTCGCCAAACTTGTCCCGGAAACGAGCCTCCTCTGCCCTGCCGTCCTCCCCGGACCGTCCCCTTTCCCTGCCCCTCGGGCTTGGGGTATAAATCCGTCCCGGGAGCGGTGAGCCGCCCGGAGCCCGGCGGTATCGCACATAAACTCCCCCGGCCGGAGGCCCTCTGCCTGGAGGCGGCGCGGGGAATATCTAACGAGAGGATAGGACATGGACGCGCGGACGCTGACCTACACGGGCATTTCCATCTTGGGCTTTGGAGTCTGGGGCTTCATGATGAAGCTGGGCCAGGAGCGTTTGGGAGCGATTCCCCATCTAACCGCCATGGGCGTCTTCGTCGCCCTTATTGTAGTCCTCGGGCTCGCCAGCCGTGCGCTTCCGGTCCCGGAATTGAATTTCGGTCTCTGGCTCCCGCTCGGCGCCGCCCTGGCCACCCTGGTGGCCATGCTGTTTCTCACCCTGGCGCTTGGCACCTCGACCGGAAACACCGCCGCCGTCGTCGCCCTTTCGGCCGTCTATCCGGGTATCACCGCTATTCTGGCCGCGATGTTCCTTGGCGAGGCGTTCACCCTCGCCAAGGTGGGCGGCCTTCTGTGCGCCGCTGCCGCGGCTTTTCTCTTTACCCGTTAAGGATTCGTTCATATGGCGGCACAACGCGGCTACCGCATCGGCATCGACACGGGCGGAACCTTCACCGATGTGGTCTGCGTGCGCTCCGATACCGGCGAGGTATTCACCACCAAAACCCCGACCACGCCCTCGGACTACAGCGAGGGGCTCATCGAGGGCATCCGCAAGATTATGTCCGAGGTGAAGATCAGGCCCCGCCAGATCATCGGCGTCTACCATGGGACCACCGTGGCCACGAACGCCATCCTCGAGCGGCGGTTCGAGAACCTGGGCCTGATTCTCACCCGCGGTTTTCGCCACATGCTCGAGATCGGCCGCGTGTCCCGGTTCGCCGGAGGACGCAACGGCGGCCATTTCGCCTCCGCCCTCCTGAACCACCCGCCCGAGGCGCTCGTCCCCCCCGAGCGGGTGTGCGAGGTCGAGGAGCGCCTCTCGGCCTCGGGCGATATCCTTCGCCCGCTCGATAAAGAAGAAGCGGCCGAGAAGGCCCGATGGTTCCGGGACCGGGGCATCGGCTCGGTGGGCATCTGCCTCCTCCACGCCTACGCCAACCCGGTCCACGAAAAAATCTTGCTCGATGCCTTTACCCGGGAATTTCCCGAATGCTTCGTCAGCATATCGAGCGAGGTGATCCCCGAGCCGGGCGAGTACGAGCGCGCCGTGACCACGCTTCTCGACGCTTCTCTCAAGCCGAGGATCATGGCTTATCTCGAAAAAAGCTCGGGGCGCATCGAGGAGGCCATCGGCGAGGTCCCTTTCCTCGTCATGAAGAGCAACGGCGGGGTTTCCACCGCCCGCGAGGTCGCGAAAAAACCGATCAGCACGGTCCTTTCGGGGCCGGCGGCGGGCGCCCTCTCGGCCGCCTATCTGGGAAAAATTTCCGGCTACGACCGGCTCATCACCCTCGATGGCGGGGGCACATCGAGCGATATCGCCGTGATCGAGAACGGCGAGGCCAAGCGCGGCACACGGCACCAACTCGATGAGTTCACCCTCAGACTCCCCATGATCGATGTCGTCACCACGGGAACCGGGGGCGGCTCGATCGCATGGCAGAGCCCGGAGGGAAGGCTCCGCGTCGGCCCCCGGAGCGCGGGCGCCGACCCCGGCCCCGTCTGCTACGGCCTCGGCGGCGAGGAGCCCACCGTTACGGACGCCAATCTTGTTCTGGCGCGCAGCCCGCTCCACCTGGCTGGCGGCGAGGTCAAACTCAACAAAGCCTACGCGATGCGCGCCATGCGCCAGCTCGCGCGCTCTTTCGGCCTCGACCCGCTCAAGATGGCCTCGGGTGTCGTCGAAATCGCCGCCTGGGATCAAGCCCACGCCATTCGCCGCGCCACCGTTCAGCGGGGAATTTCTCCCCGCGAATACACCCTGATGGCCTTCGGCGGCTCGGGACCGCTCACCGCCGGCCTCGTGGCCGATCTTTTGGGAATCGAAACCGTCATCGTCCCCCCCTTCGCGGGGATGACCAGCGCCTTCGGCCTCGAGGTGGTGGACCTGGTGAACGACCACTCCGCCCCCCACTACCAAAGCGAGGAGAACCCGGACACCGAATCGCTGAGCGAGGCATTCGGGCGGCTGGAACGGCTGGCCGACGAGGGCCTCTCGCTCGAGGGAGTCCCCCCCCACCGGCGAATGCTCCGGCGAACGGTGGACATCCGCTACCAGGGCGAGGCCTTTGAGCTCGAGGTCGATTTTCCCACGGGCTACCTCTCTCCCCAAACCCTGTCCACGGTGATGGAGCGGTTCCATCTTCTCTACCGCCAGCGTTTCACCCACAACTACAAGGGAAAGCGCCCGGCCGAGATTGTGCACCTGAGAGTCGCGGGGATCGGTCTGACCGAACTGCCCAACCTTCCCCTTCTTCCGGTGGGCGACGAGAGCCCCGAGGATGCATATAAAGGTGCGCGCCTTGTCTGGTTTCCGGAAACCGATGGTTTCGTCGATACCCCCATCTACTACCGGGAGCGATTGAAGGAGGGGAATTACATCCCCGGCCCGGCCGTGGTGGAGAGTTTCGGCAGCACCGCCGTAATCTTTCCAAAGCAGGAGGCGCGGGTGGACCGCTACGGAAACCTTGTGGTGCGCTACCGCACCGAGATGGCCGAGCGCACCGAGCGGGCGGGACGCGCCACCGGACTGCACGGCGTGGGGACCCGGTACTGATGAACGTCAATCCCGTGGTCAGCGAAATCGTCTCGGGCGCCCTGCGCTCCCTCGAGGAGGAGGTGGAAGACCTCCTTGCCCGGATATGGCGGAGCCCCGCCCTGAGAGACTCCAGGGACTTTTCGGTCTCGCTCTACGACCGCTTCGGGAGGGCGTTGACGGGCAGGGTTCTCGGCGCGGGGCCGGGCCCCATCCTCTCCTCCTTCGGGGCCGGGGAGATGAACCCGGGCGATATTTTCCTCCACAACGACCCCTACCTCCCCCCCGCCGGGTTGGGCGAGATGGCCGAAATATGCCTGACGCGCCCCCTGTTCGACGAAAACCGCCTGATCGCCTTCCTCCAGGTACGTGGACGCCACGACGACCTGGGCGGCATATGGCCGGGAGGCGGGGCGGGCGGGGCCTCGGAGAGCTACCACGAGGGCCTTCTCATCCCGCCCGTCCGGATCGCCATCGGCGGCGAGCGTGTGCGGGATATCGAGGCGCTCCTCCTCCGGAACACCCGCTTTCCCGATTTGCTCAGGGACGATCTCGACGCCCAGGCGGGGGCGCTTCAGGTGGGGGCGCTCCGGGTTCGGGAACTCATCGGGCGCTACGGCGCCGAGCAACTGACGGCCTGTTTCGCCGATTTGCTGCGCGAGTGCGAGGTGGCATTTAAAGAGGAGCTTTTGCCGAAAATTTCGGAGAAAAAACAGGTGGTCGATACCCGTGTGGAAACGGACGGCTTCGGCGGCCCGCACCCGCTGCTGGTGGCGATCTTCCGGGAGGACGGCCGTCTGGTCATCGACCTCGAAGGGGCCGGACCCCAGGCCAAGGGTCCGATCAACTGTCCGCTCGAGGGCGAGGGCGCAACCTCACTGGCCCGGCTCATCTCTCCCCTCCTCCTCCATCTGGCCGGCGATCCCGCGCGGATGGCGGGAATCCTCGTGAACGACGGGGCGTGCCGCGTCATCGACATCCGTCTACCGGGGCCGGGCACGATATTGACCCCCCGGTTTCCCGCGCCAACGGGCCTCCGGGCCCTGACGATGGGCCGCCTGTTATCTGCCTTCGGCGAGGCCCTTTTTCTCTCGGCGGGGGGGAGCATCCCGGCGGGGTTCGACAACCTGCGCCTGTTTAGTCTCTGGGGCGGGCGGGGCGATGAGTCCTCTTTTCTTTTCCGGGAAGCGCTCGGCGCCGGAGGCGGGGCGGCGCCTCATCTCGACGGAATTTCGGGAATCCCCCCCATCGGCGGAAGCGGCGGGATGCCCGTCGAGGTCGTCGAGGCGCGCTACCCGATACGAATCGAATCGGCGGGGCTGGTGCCGGACTCGGGCGGCGCCGGGGAGCACCGGGGAGGCCCCGGAATATTCAGGGAATACCGCCTGCTCGCCGGTGGCCACGCCTCGAGCGCGGCCGAATCGGGGGGCGCGGGCCCCTTCGGCGGAAACGGCGGCGCGCCCGGCGGCGGCTACCGGATCAGCGTGGCCGGGAATTCGGGGAAAACCCGGAAAATCCCCGCCGTCACGGCGGCCCATCCTTTCGAGCCCGGCGATTTGATACGGGTCGAGACGCCGGGCGGCGGCGGCTGGGGAGACCCCAAAAAACGGGAGCCCGAGGCCGTTCGCCTGGACGCGGTGCGCGGTCTGATATCGAGGGAGGCGGCGAAAAAAGTGTACGCCGTCGCGCTGGGGCACTCGCCCGAGTACCCCGTGAACGAGAGCGAGACCGCGAATCTGAGGGATGGGACGCCGAAGAAGAGCTGACCGGAGCCCCTCCCGGCGCTGGCGTTCCTCCATCTCTTGACGCCTTCGGGGAGAGATAGTATCTCCGTTCTCGAAGCGGCGTTCCCGAAGCGGTGTTCTCGAAGCGGATTGGCGCCGGGAGGCCTCGCGATGAAATTCGGAAAAATATTGACAGCCCTCCTCTCCCTTTTCATCATTGGGGGATGCGGCGCGGGAGCCGTGAGGGAGGTCCCGATCTCTCTTCGTTATCTCCCGTCGCAGGAGGCGAAATTCACCCCCCTGGCCGGCCTGAACACGGTGGGGCTCGGCCTGGTCGAGGACGCCAGGGTAAAGCGGCCCGCGGGCGCGGTTGGCGAGCGCATCCGCTTCACCGCCGAAATTGATCGTTTTCATCCGAAAAAAGGGGTCGCCGGTGCGATTGAGAGAATCGTCCGCGGCTATTTCGTCAAGAGAAACGTGCGTGTCCTCAAATCGACCTGGAACGGCAACCCCGACAATATCTGGGAGGAAAAGGGGGACATGGTCCTTTCGATCCGCGTATTGGCGCTCTGGTTCTCGGGCAGCGATTCCGTCGCTCTTGCCCGGGCCTCGAGCACCTTCAGAATCGAGTTGAAGGCGGGCTCACCGAGGACCGGGACGGTGATTACCAAAACCATCCAGATCGACCCTTCGGCGAGAAGAAATATATTCTGGGAGTCCGGGGACGTTGAAATATGGCTCAGCCGCTCGATCTCCGAGGCCTTTGACCGTATCCTGCCCGGCCTCGGAAGGCGGCTGGCCGGATGAGGACCCACCCCTCCGCCCCCGGCCTCGAAACAGTCCGCCTCGAATCCGCTACCGAGAGGCGGCGAATGGATTGACGATTAGAGTGGTTCCTGTAAAAATCGGCGATTATTGGCCCTTCCTAAACATATTCCAAACCTGTGCGCTGGCTTCCATTAAGGCAGTCCGGCCTTGCCCGAACGGGAAACGGAAGACGGAGGAAATTTCAGAATGGCAATTCAGGTAGGCATCAACGGCTTCGGACGCATCGGACGCAATCTGTTTCGCGCGGCACTCGGCGACCCGGAGATCAATTTTGTGGCGGTCAACGATCTGACCGACCCGAAAACCCTGGCGCACCTCCTCAAATACGATTCGGTTCACGGGCGCTTCAAGGGAGAGGTCGAGGCCGGCGACGGAGAGATCATCGTCAACGGCAAGGGCATCAAGGTTCTCTCCGAGCGCGACCCCGCCAATCTCCCCTGGGGCAAGATGGGGGTCGAGGTGGTTGTCGAGAGCACCGGCATCTTCACCAAGCGCCCCGACGCCGAGAAACACCTCAAGGCGGGCGCGAAAAAAGTAATCATCTCCGCGCCGGCCACCGACGAGGACATCACCATCGTCCTCGGGGTGAACGACGACAAATACGACCCGGCCAAGCACCACATCATCTCGAACGCGAGCTGCACGACGAACTGCCTCGCGCCCGTGGCCAAGGTTCTCCACGACAAGTTCAAGATCAACCGCGGCCTCATGACCACCACCCACTCCTACACGAACGATCAGAAGATCCTCGACCTTCCGCACAGCGATCTGCGACGGGCGCGCGCCGCCGCGGTGAGCATGATTCCCACCTCGACGGGCGCGGCCAAGGCCGTCTCGCTCGTTCTGCCCGAACTCAATGGCCGCCTCGACGGCATGGCCATCCGGGTACCCATCCAGGACGTATCGGTGGTCGATCTGGTGGCCGAGTTGGATTGCGAGGTCACCGCCGAGGAGGTGAACACCGCTCTTCGCGAGGCGGCCGAGGGGCCGCTCAAGGGCATCCTCGAATATACCGAAGAGCCCCTGGTATCGGTGGATTACCTCGGAAATCCGGCCTCATCGACCGTGGACGCTCTTTCCACGAAAGTGATCGGGAAAAAGATGGTGAAGGTGCTCTCCTGGTACGACAACGAATGGGGCTTCTCCTGCCGGATGGTGGACATGATCAAGAAAGTGGGCGCAGCCCTCTAGGGCCGCCGCCGGAGGAAACGGACAAAAATGGGAGACCTCACGAGCGCTATCGAGGGCGGAGTGCCCAAGCTCGACATCGAGGAAATCGATGTCGCGGGCAAGCGCGTATTCCTCAGGGTTGATTTCAACATTCCCCTCGACGATCAATTCAACATCACCGACGACACCCGAATTCGAGCGGTCCTTCCGACCCTCAATTTCCTTCTCGACGAGGGGGCGCGCGTCATCATCGGCGCTCACCTCGGCCGGCCCAAGGGCAAGAGAATCGACAAACTCTCCCTCGCCCCGGCGGCGAAGCGGCTCAGCCGCCTCCTTGAGAAGGAGTGCCCCCTCGCACCCGACTGCACGGGAAGCGAGGTCGCGGCAATGGTCGATTCCATGCGGGAGGGGGAGATTCTCATTCTCGAAAATCTTCGTTTCCATGAGGGCGAGGAGGCCAACTCCGATGAATTCGCCAAGGAGCTGGCCTCGTATGCGGACCTCTACGTCAGCGACGCCTTCGGAAACGCCCACCGCGAACACGCCTCCATGTCGGCCATCACTAAATACCTCCAGCCCGCCGTCGCCGGCTTCCTGATGCTCAAAGAGGTGAACTACCTCTCCCGGGCCGTGAACAATCCGATGCGGCCCGTGGTGGCGATTCTCGGCGGCGCCAAGGCGAGCTCGAAGATCGATATCCTCGAGCGCCTCATCGGCAAGATGGACAAAATCATCATCGGCGGAGGGATGGCGGGGACCTTTCACGCCTCCCTGGGCTTCGAGATGGGCCATAGCCTCGTCGAGGAGCATATGATCGACACAGCGGCCTCGATCATGCAAAAAGCCAATGAACTCGGCGTGTACTTCTACCTCCCCTG
>JAPYQX010000048.1 GCA_029937135.1 Nitrospinota bacterium | reverse complement strand
CGACAAACGCATCTCTCATCAGGCCCCGGGCCAGGTAGCCCGCCTCGGCCGGCTTAGGTGGATTCGCGATGGCAGCTTCTCCGGCTATCGTTCAACTTGTCGGCGGTACGTCCGCCGATTCAATAGCGCACAGCCGGGAAATGGAACCGATAACGATTGGGCGCAGCAACGCCTTTACTATTCCAGCCCTGGATTCCAGAGGAACCCCCGCCGGCATTGATATCAGGAAGGTCGTCGATACGGGCATTCAACCGATTATCAATACGGGGATCGTCCACAAGGAGGAGGGATGGGCCTCATTAGCGCCGGAATCGCCCGCGCGCCAATGGCCTGCTTTTCGAAACCCATTTTATCATTGTCGGAAAAAGGAAACGCATAAGCCCCCCTTTCCACCCCTCGGTCGTACAAGCGCTTTCCCGCCTCTGACCTCGCTAGGTAGGCCTGCCGGCTTCTCTCTTTTGTGTGTGTTGGGCAACTGCGGTCGGGAGTGCACTCGTAGCATCCGGGATAAGCGCAAACGCCTGGTGGTCTCGTAGGCACAAAGAAACGGCTCCCCATCAAACAGCGACGGCGCAGCCGCGTGGATTCCTATACCACCGTCAGCATTTGGTCAGCAAGCAAAAACAAGGGGTCACGACATTCGCCGCAACCCCTTTTGTTTCAATGGTGGAGGTCGGAGTCTTCCGCGAACCCGTCTCAACCAAATTCCCTGTTTAACAGGGAAAATACAGGGAATTTTTACGTCTTTGGCCCTTTCCACCGGCAAAGTCCCGTGAATTCGCCCATGAATCAAAGAGAATAAGGAAATCTAACTAGAAACTGGAACAGGGAATTTCAAAATTTCAACAGGGAACTATATGGAATTATCAGGGAAATCCTATTTTGCCCGACCCCCCATCTTCGCACAATCAGTAATTCGCCATGCTTAAGATTCGTGTTGATAATTTCTCTTCTCATCCCACATAGAAAACCTCTGCGATTGTTGGACGCTAGGCCTAGTTTTCACCTATAATAACATCATATTTTACAATCCCTTCAATTTCGATAAGTGATTTATTATTAACAATTTACGGGCATAGATCGAACATAAAAATATGCCCGTATGGAACGATAAATTCCCTCACCAAAGGTTGAAATAATGGCTTCAAGTGGACATGAACAGATAGAAACCGATGTCGTCGTAGTCGGTTCGGGCGGCGCGGGCGGAGAGGCCGCCATCCACGCCAAAAAGGGCGGCGCCCGCGTATTGATTCTTGATCGCGGCACCTTCGGCCGGAGCGGGGGCACAATCACCGCCGGCCACACATGCACGGCGGCCGTGGGAGACGACGACAGCCCTGAGCTTCATTTCCGGGATACAGTCATCGGTGGCTACTGCATGGCCGACCAGCGGCTAGTCAAAATTTATGCAAACGAAGCTCCCCCCACCCTCCATGAACTGGACGAGTGGGGAGGCGGTCAGACTTTCCGCAAGGACGAGAAAGGAAAATTCGACCTCGTCTGGCCGCCCGGCGGACACTCGCGCAAGCGCTCCGTGCACTACGGATTCATGACGGGACCCCGCATCATGTGGGCACTTCGGCGCGAGATTAAAAAGCTCGATATCCTCTGGATGGAAAACATCCTCGTCACCTCGATTCTGACCCATGAAGGCCGGGTGGGCGGCGTCGCCGCCCTGGACTGGAAAACAGGTGAGTTCGTCACCGTGAAAGCAAAAGCTGTCGTCCTGGCCGCCGGGGGCTACGCCATGCTCTGGCCCTTCCGCTATTCGACCAATACCGTGGAAACGGCCGGCGACGTGCACGGTATGGCGTATGAGGCCGGCGCCGAGATGGTGGATATGGAGTTCATTCAGTTCGTTCCCACCCAGGCGGACCCGCGCATCACCCACATCAATCCCACCCTGACGAACTTCCCCGGCTGGCGCCCCAAGCTGCGCGAACACGGAAAATTCACCAACTCAAAGGGCGAGGATTTCCTCGCCGCCTATGACGATGTGCGCGCCTGGAACACCACCCGCGACATCCGCTCCTATGCCATCTACAACGAAGTGCGCCAAGGCCGCGGGACTACGCATGGAGGTTGCTATATGGACCTCACCTCGGTCCCACCTGATGTCATGAAATACGAATTCACCCAGTTCCAAGGGGGGAAGTCCGTCCCCCGGAGTTACATGGTCCGTTGCGAGCGCGTGGGTTTTGATCTTTCCAAGGAACCGATGGAGGTGGCGCCCAAAGCCCATTTCACGGGCGGCGGTGTCCGCACCGACACTAGCATGATGTCCACCATCCAGGGCCTTTTTGCTGCCGGTGAGACCCAAGGCGGTGTCCACGGAGCAAACCGTCTGGGCGGAAACGCCCTGACCCACGTCGTCGCCCTGGGCCGGGTCGCCGGACGGGAGGCCGCCTTCTACGTGGGGCAAAACAAATCCGCCGCCGTTCCTGATGAAATAACTCTCGCCGAGCAGCGCAGAATCTTCGGATGGATGGATGAAGCGGGTGAGGGAGAAAGTCCGATTCGCCTGCGTATCGAGATGCAAGAGATGATGTGGGATCGGGTCGGAATCATCCGCGACGAAAAAAACATCGAATCGGCCATTTCCTGGTTCGAGGACGCCAAAGCGGAGAGGCTCCCCCGCCTCAGGCTGAGCGCGAAACCCAAAACCTTCAATCTTGAATGGGCAACCGCCGTCACGCTGCCACGCCAGCTGGATACCTGCCTGCTTGTCGCGCGGGCCGCGCTGGAGCGCCGCGAGAGCCGGGGCTGCCACCTCCGCGACGACTGCATGGCGATGGACAACGAGAATTGGCTCAAGAATACCTATCTACACAGGGATGCGAACGGCGCCATGGTCACCCATACCGAGCCCGTTCACGCCACCACGATAGAGCCGGGGGAAGTTGTCGATGAGCGGCCGCACATTAAGGATTAAAGTCCACCGGCAGGACGCGGGCGAGACCGAGGGGCGCCTTGAGGAATACACCGTCCCCCACTGGGAGGGAATCAAGATTCTCGATGCGCTTCGGTACATCCAGGAGGAGATCGATCATTCTCTTGCTGTTCGCTGGTCGTGCCGGATCGAGGACTGCCGAACATGCCAGATGCTCGTGAACGGAAAATCCATGCTTTCGTGCCAAATTCCGCTGGAAGACGGGATGGTCATCGAGCCTATACCCCGGTTCCGCCTCATCCGCGACCTCGTAGTTGAATTCGGCGAGAAAATGGACGCCACGGAGTACAGCAAAAACGAATTCACCGATTCGTAAAAAGGCCCGGAACGCCGCTCCCCTACTTATTTTCTGTTTTGGTTTTTCGCCGGATCGGAAGGTTTATCCCTACCTTTTTTCCGGCTTCCTCGATGGCTTCGAGTACGCGCTCCGGAGTAATCGGTAAGGTGCGGATCCTCGCGCCGCCGGTAGCGTGATAAATGGCGTTGCAAATGGCGGCCGTGATGGGATTGATCGCCACCTCGGCCAAGCCCTTCGCCCCGAAGGGGCCGTGCGGGTCCATGGACTCGAAAAAGTCGTGCTCCACCTGAGGGGCGTCCATTGAGGTGGCGATGAGATAGTCGTGAAAATTCCGTGCGCGCACATGGCCGGCGTCAGGCGAAAGCCCCTCCAGCATGGAATAACTCATTCCCTGGATCACACCGCCCTCGACCTGACCCTCCGCCCCCAGGCGGTTGATGACCCGGCCCGGGTCGTGTCCGGCGTAAATCTTGATCACCGTTACGACCCCGGTTTCCATGTCAACCTCGACTTCGGCGGCGTGGGTGCTGAACGAATAGGTCGTCGAGGGGTTACCGTATTTTTGATCATCCAGAACCTCGCCACCGGCCAGCCATTTTCCCTCACCCTCGATAACACTCCCTGCTTTCCGAACAACCTCCCCCACCGGCATTTTCCGGTCCGGGAGGGACTTCGCCTTCACCTCGCCCTCGACGATTTCGAGGTCGGAGGCCGGAATTTCCATCGCCTCGGCGGCCGCTTCGAGCAAGTTCTTGCGGGCGTCCTCGGCGGCGATCTTTATGGCGTTGCCGCCGATGAGGGTGATCCGGCTCGCAAAAGCTCCCATCCCGAAAGGCATGTAGCCCGTATCGGTAGGGGGCACACTGAAGTGATCAACCGGGATTCCCATGATTTCGGAGGCGATGAAAGCCATCACGCTCGTCGCGCCTTGGCCGAGGTCCGATTCTCCCGACCAGATCTCCACACGGCCCTCCTCGTCAATCCGCACCACCCCGCTCGAAGGATCCGTGCCGTCGGGTCCGAGCGCGGCTGAAAATCCCTTGTTGCCCGAAACGTGGATACAGCTCGCGAGGCCGACTCCGCGTCCCTTGCCTCCCCGTGCGCGTTTGGCCTTCCAATCGATTTTATTGACCACATAATTGGTGGCGTCAGCCACGGCGCAGCTTTCTATCTTCCAACCGTGGAGAGAGACATCTCCTTTTTCGGTGTAATTCTTGAGGCGCAGCTCAGCCGGATCTATTCCCAACCCATCGGCCACGTTGTCGAGGTGACTCTCCCAAGCATAGGTGGCCTGGACGTTGCCAAACCCCCGCATCTGTCCAGAGGGAATCGCGTTCGTGTAAACGAGCTTGCCCTCGATCTCAACTGCCGGGGTTCTGTAAAGATTGTCGGTACGGAGCGCGATGGAGCTCATGATGGCGGGTGAAAGCGAGCAGTAGGCGCCGTTTTCGGCGACAATTTTGACTCGTTTTCCGGCCAGTGCGCCATTTTTCTTCCAGGCGGATTCGAGGGAAATATGGACCGGCATCCGCGGCCGCATTGAAGAGAGATCTTCCTCGAGCGAGAGCATGAACTTCACCGGCTTTTGAGCCGCCTGGCTGAGCATGGCCGCCATCAGCGCGGCCTTTACGTCGAGTTTTCCGCCGAAGGCTCCCCCGGGTTTGGTCTGCGTCACCCGGAAATCGTCCGCCGGCATTCCCATGACCGGGGAAAGCAAGAAGGTGCGAATCAGGAAAACCGACTGGAGACATCCCCAGAGCGAAATCTGCCCGTTGGGGTGCCACTGAGCTACGCAACCAGTGGGTTCGATATAGGCCTGATGCGCCAGATGAGTGTGGAAATCGTCCGAAAATATAGCCTCGGCGTCCGCGAACGCCTCGTCGATTTCGCCCCGCCTGATATGAAACTGGTTGGCGATGTTTCTGGCGACGGAATCGTGCACGAGGAGAGCGCCCCCCTCCAGGGCGGAAAAGGGATCCGTCGCGGCGGGTAAAATTTCGTATTCAACGTCGATCAAGGCCAGCGCTTCCCTTGCTGTGTCTTCGTCAATCGCGGCCACGGCGGCCACCTCGTCGCCCTCGTAGCGCACTTTCTCCCGGCAAAACGCGGTTTCGTCCTTGACGTTGATGCCGAACTTCGTCGCCGGCGTATTGTTACGTGAAATCACCGCGTACACCCCTGAAAGCCGTTCCGCCCTGGATGTATCGACGTTCAAAATCCTCGCGTGAGAATGCGGGCTCCTGAGCGCCTTTCCGACAAGTAGACCCTGAAGGGGAAGATCATCGATATAGATCGTCGAACCGGTCACCTTTTCGGCCGCATCGATGGAAGGAATACGGCGGCCGACGACGCGGGCATTCATTTTTGAGTTCATTTCCGTATATCCTCACCCGGCGCCAAGAAGGCGCCCGATTTGGCGGCGGACAAGGCTTCATCCACGGATGAGGCGCGAAGAGATTCCATATTGTATCCTTTTGAGGCCGGTTATCATTTCGATTTACGTGCCCTATTGCGGCTTGATATCCGACTCGATCTGCATCCCGGCCGCTAGCGTGTTAAAGCTGTTGTAATGATCGACCACCCCGAAAATCTCGAGGATGCGTCCCGGGTCCCAACCCGCGTTCACCAAAGCCGAATGAAAATAGCGAATAAAATATTTACATCCATTCGTTACACTTACGCCCAGGCCCACTGCCGCCTTGACCTCCAGGTCAAGCACACCACCGTCCAAAAGCAGCTTGTGCTTTTTCCATGTCGATTCGAAGTAATGCCGGTTCCGGGCCAGGGCGCGCCAGTAGGCCGGAACGCCAGGCCGGCCCAGCCGGGCCGATTCCGCCGCCTCCACATCCACCAACAACTCCCGCGCGGGAGGTTCGATTTCCTCATCTTCCGGAAAAGGCAGGAGCGGCGCTCCGCCTACGTCCAAATCCTCGAGCAGGAGACCGGAGGCGACCTTGTTCATGCCCGACACATGGTCCACCAGCCCTATCATCTCTGTAACGCCCTTCTCATCAACCCCCATCCGCATGACCGCGGCGATATGGGAATCGATTCAGTATTCGCATGCATTAGTGATAGACACCGCCGATGAAACCATCTCTTTGATGAGGGAAGGCACATCGCCGCGCTGCATGGTAGCCCGGGAGCGCTCCCAGTTCGCGTGCATGTATTCGGGGTGATGGGCCATCGCCCGCCAGATATTCGAAAGCGTATCAATCCCGAACACGCGCTTTTCGCGCGTTTTTATCCGTTCGACAAGCTCCCTCGCGGCCTCGGGCACTTCGCTGTCAGCGGGTAAGCGGATTGTCGGCATGGCGCCCCTCTCCGGAACAAGGGTGTGCCGCCATTTTTCAATAGCGGCACACCCACCCGGCGATGATTGTTACCTGGGGTAATTGAACGTACCGTTGGCCACGCTCGGCGGCCCTACCGTCTTGCGCTTTCCGCCCTGAACCTGAAAGAGAACGATAGCGCTAGATGTATTCTGGCCGCGCTTGTCGAATTTCACAGGCCCGAAAAACGTCTGAAGGTTCGTTTTAGCGATGGCGTCGCGAACCTTCTGCTTGTTCAGGGTGCCAGCGGCCTCGAAAGCCCGCTGCGCCACAATGCCCGCCGCCGCCGAAGCCGCGGCCACATAGTCGGGTTCCTTGCCGAATTTCTTTCTCCATATCTTGCCGAAGTCGCTGGCGCTTCCGATGAAGTCGCCCTTATAGTCCAGCGCCTCTCCCCACCAGGCCGCGGTGAGAATGTTGTTCGCGGTCGAGCCAAGCGCATCGGTGAACTGCGAGTAAACCGGCCCGACCATGGTGAACAGGATTTTCGGATTGACACCCAATTCGTTCGCCTGTTTCGTGGCGAGCAGGGTGTCAGGCAGGTAGCCCGCAATCATCAGGACGTCCGGCTTTTTGCTCTTCACAATTGTCAGCCAGGTGGAGTGGTCTTTCGAGTCCTTGGGGAACTCGGCGTAGTAGACATCCATGAATCCGTTTTTCTTCGCCTGCGAGCGAATCGCCTTGGTGATATATCGCGGGAAAAAATCATTCCGCGTGGCGAAGGCCATTGTCCTGGGTCTCGGTTTTTGCTTCTTGATAAGCTCAAAAAAGCTGTTGGGCAAAAAGGAGTTCGGCGCAAGCATTCCGAACATGTATTTGTAGCCCTGATCGAAGATCGGCTCGGAGCTGGCCACCGGGGCGATCAGGGGAATCTGATAGCGCTCGGTGATGGCACCGACGGATTTTGTCGCTCCGCTTCCGAAGGGACCGAGGATAAGGTCCACCTTTTCCCGGGTGATGAGCCTCTCGGCCAGCTTGGTGGCCGTCGGCGTTTTGCTTTCATAGTCCAGGTAGATGATCTTCACCTTCATCTTTTTACCGCCAACGTTCACGCCGCCCTGGGCGTTCACACGCTCGCGCCATATCTCATATCCCGCCCGCTGTTTTTTTCCCTCCGTGGCCAAGGCGCCCGTGAGCGGGAGCGCGGCGCCCAGTTTGATCTCTCTTGCCGCCTCCGCCGTTTGAATATCGGAGTAGCCGGCAAAACCCAGCGAGAAAAAGAAAACGGCAACAAATGTAAACAACAATCCGCAACGTTTCATACTACACCTCCCTTTTGGTTGGCCGCATCATCAGGCAATGCATTCGCGCAATGCCCACCCTGCGGGCTCTGACTCCGAACTACCGGGCTAAATGCCCAGATACGCATTTTTTACCTCGGGATTTTCCAACAACTCATCCGTGGAACCCGCCATTACCACCCTCCCCGACTCGAATACATACGCCCGGCTGGCAAGCTCGAATGCCGTTAGGACATCCTGTTCCACAAGGATGATTGCCACCCCTTCTTCGTTAATTTGCTTAACAAATCCGCAAAGCTCCTCCACCAGCCGGGGCGCCAGGCCCAGAGAAAGTTCGTCGATCAGAAGGAGCTTGGGCCGCGCCATCAACCCCCGGCCGATCGCGCACATCTGCTGCTCGCCGCCGGACATGCTGCCCGCGAGTTGACCTCTCCTCTCCGCCAGTTGTGGGAAAAAGCCATATACACGATCAAGATCGACACTCAATTCTTGGTCCGTCAAATTTCGGACATACGCTCCCATCAATAGATTTTCCTCGACGCTCATCGACGCAAACAGGCGGCGTCCCTCGGGCACATGTGAGATTCCCCTGGCCACGACGCCATCGGGGCCGATGCCATCCAGGGCCTCACCCTCGAATGTTATCGTTCCCGATTGGCAGGGCAGCACACCGGACAGCATTCGCAGGAACGTCGTTTTTCCGACGCCATTGCTTCCGACAATCGCCAGAATTTCACCGCTCTTCACTTCGAGTTCGATGCCCCAAAGGATCTGCACTTCGTTGTACCCGCCCTTGAGATCCCGGACCTCAAGAAGGTTTAAACCGCTATCCGGTGCCGTTGTCATGTTTTCATTCCGCCTCAACCCAGCTTTTCCATCATGGCGACGTACTTCTCGCCCAAATAGGCTTTGATAACCTGTTCGTCGCTCGTCACTTCCCGGGGCGCTCCCTCGGCGATTTTTTCTCCATGATGGAGCACGATGACGCGATCAGAGAGGTCCATGATGACCTTCATCAAGTGTTCGATAATAAGTACCGTTACTCCCTGGTCTCTCACTTTTCGAATAAGAGCGATCGCGTTTAGAATTTCGGCCTGGTTGAGGCCCGCGTTGACTTCATCGAGCAAAATGATTTCGGGGTCCGTGGCGAGTGATTTCGCGAATTCAAGCCGCTTACGCTCGGCGAGGGTAAGCTGTGAAGCCAAGCTATCCGCTTTATTGATCAGGCCGACCATTTCGAGTTTTTCCTCCGCGACGGCATGAGCCCGCTTCACTTCCTTTCGGGCATCCAGGGAACCAAACAACGCCCCCATCGTGACATTGTCCAACACGGTGAGATTCGGGAAAGGCTGAACGATCTGAAATGTACGGGCGATACCCATCCGGGTGATGACGTGCGGCTTGAGGGATTCGATTCTCGTGCCGCGAAAAAAAATCTCGCCTTCGTTGAGCGAGTCAAAGCCCGTAATACAGTTCAGGAGCGTCGTTTTCCCCGCACCGTTGGGCCCTATCAGACCGAGAATTTCGCCCTTATAGACGGTAAAATCCACCGCCGAGACAGCCGTGAGGCCTCCGAATCGCTTGGAAACCGCTCGCCCCTCGAGCAACACCTCGCTCATACCCTGAACCTCTGAATGTTGTTGCGCAGGATGGCTCCCAGCGACCTCCAGCCCTTGAGCCGCAATTCCTGGAAGAGATGCATTAACCCCCGAGGGAGAAAGAGAACACTCAACACGATGATGATCCCCAGCAACATGCTATGGAACTCCGTGAAGGCGCTCCAAAGGTAATCGGCCAGATATTCCATGAGGAACGAGCCCACGAGGGGGCCCATGACGGTGCCCACCCCCCCCAGCATGGTCATCACGATGGCCTTGATCGAAAAAAGGATGTCGAATACATCGATTGGCTCTAAAAAAGCCGCGCGGTAGGCATACACCCCGCCGGCCATCGCGGGAAAAACAGACGAGAGGACAAAAGCGATGATTTTGTATTTCGTGGTGTCGATTCCGGTCATCGCCGCCGCGTCTTCATTTTCGCGAATGGCTACCAGGCCATAACCCAGCCGGTGACGAGTGACGAAGTACTGCACAAGAAACGCCAACACGGCGACGCCCAGCATCGAGAAATAGAAAAAGCGGGTGAAGTAGTCCGGGCCCCCTATGATTTGTGGGAGATTGATGCCGTCTCCTCCGCCGGTAATGCGGAGATTATCGGCCATTTCACGGAAAAACTCGGCCACCCCAAACGTAGCGATTGCGAAATAGTGCCCACGCAGCCGCAGGATGGGAATTCCAAGCAGCAGCGCAATCACCCCGCCAAACGCGGAGCCGATGGCCAGGGTGAGGAAAAAGTTGAAACCCGCGTTCATCAGAATCGCCGTGATGTAAGCCCCCAGGCCAAAGAAAGCCGCCGGCGCGAACGAGGGATATCCCGTCAACCCGCCGATAAAGTTCCAACTCGTGGCCAGGATGGCAATCATTAAAATGTCCATCCATTTGCGGATGACATCGTTTTCCGAAAACGAGGGCATGAGAATCAGGGCGAACACCCCCATCCCCATCAAAAACCACTGAATCTTCGACCAAGGTTTGAACATGTTATTCAAATCCCTTGCGGCCAAGGAGACCCGTCGGACGGATAAAGAGCACCAGAATAAGGACAACATATCCGACAGCGTTCTGAAGGCCAGGCCCCAGATACAGGGCGCCGAAATTTTCGACCAGCCCCAGAATCAAACCACCCGCGAGCGCCCCCGAGATATTTCCCAACCCCCCAATCGTGCAGATGATGAAGGCCTTGGAGAGAAATTCGAGATCGCTCACCGGAGAGATAGCGAATCCAACGCTTACGAGCGAGCCCGCGGTAGCCGCCACGGCGGCGCCCAGGCCGTAAGTAATGGCGTAGATGTTGCCGATATTCACGCCCATCAACTGGGCGGAGTCCAAATCCATCCGCGTGGCGCGTATCGCCCGGCCCGTGCGCGTTTTTGCCATGAACCAGAAAAGGAGACCCGTAAGAATCACCCCCAGAGAAAAAATGGCAACCCGGATGAAGGGAATTATCAGTCCGTAAAACGAAATAGAAAAACTGGCGTACGAAGGCTGGACCGTACGAAAATCGCCCGTGAAAAAATAAATCGCCAGGCGCACGACAATCATCTGAAGCCCGAAGGTGAGAATAAGCGACATGAACATCGGAGCGCGGACAATTTTGTTGATCAGCCCGCGCTGGATGGCGTATCCCGCTGCAAACATCACAATGGCCGAAATCGGCAGCGAGAGAAAAGGGTCCACACCGTAGAGCTTGAACAACCAGAATGTGATGTATCCGCCCAGCATCAAGAACGTGCCGTGCAAAATATTCAGAATATTCATCACGCCCCAGACAAGCGAAAAGCCCACGGCGATACAGGCGTAAATTCCGCCCAAAAGAATACTGTTGATCAGGATTTGGATATAAATCATGAATTCAAGACCTGCCAGTTTATGCGCCGCATTCAGGTAATGATTTCCCATTCGGGAGCGTATTTATCCAACTCCGCCGCGCTGTAAGCGTCCACCGCGTGCTCCCGATCAGGAATATCGACATGTTTCTCCTCCCCGCACAGTGCGGTTGTGAAGTAACGCTGACCCGTGTCGTTGATGTTTGTGACGATACCGCCGAGCTCGGGATGAGACCTTGCCAGCTTGATCGCCGCCGCAACGTTGCAGCCCGACGAGATGCCGCAGAAGACACCCTCCTCGCGGGCAAGCCGCTGCGCCATTTCGATCGATTCATCCGTCGTTGTCGTTACGATACCACTCAAGAGGGAGAGATCGAGCGCCTTGGGGACAAAGCCGTCTCCGATACCCTCGATCCCGTGCGGACCCCAACCCCGTTCACTCAAAAGCGGGCACTCCTCGGGTTCGACCGCATACAGGCGCACATCCGGATTTTGCTCCCGGATGTATTTACCGACTCCGCTCACCCAACCGCCGGTCCCCTGAGAGGCGATAATGGCATCAACCTTGCCGCCTAGTTGCTCCCATATCTCGGGACCCGTCGTCAGGTAGTGGGCTTCATTGTTGTCAAGGTTGTCGAATTGAGAGGGCACCCAGTATTTATCCGGATCGGCGGAGCGGACTTCGGCGAGCTTGTCCAGCGCCAGATCGACATCGCTCTCCCCGCCCGGCGTGAACACCAGGTCCGCCCCGTAGGCGCGCATGAGCTTTTTCCGCTCATCGCTCATCCCCTCGGGCATCACGACGATGCAGGGATATCCCATCATCGCCGATACAAACGAGCAGGCGATCCCCGCGTTGCCGGTCGAGCACTCCAAGACCGTCATCCCCGCCTTGAGATCTCCGCGCTCCACGGCCTTGGAAAGCATGTTGAGGTAGATTCGATCCTTGAGGCTGCCTGTCGGCGAATACCACTCCAGCTTAACGAAGATTTCAGAGTCGATACCGGCGCTCACTTTATTGAGCCGGACCAGTGGCGTGCCGCCGATGGCATCGAAAATATTATCCGAATAACGGCGAAACGAATCCCAAGCGCGCTGCTTAATGACCATTTAATATTCACCCCGCTTCATTCATGACCCGCGATGATTACGCGGCCATTTCCGAAATGAATTTCCAAATCAATCGATGATGTCCCATGTCTTGCGAAACTTTTTCAGCATCGCCTCCTTGTCGCCTTCCACCACGTTTTGAAGGGCGGCTTCCATCTCCAACTCATCGTGACAAAGCGGAGTGGAGAAATAACGCTGCCCGGAATCTCCAAAAATCGTTACAATTCGGCCCGTCTCCGGATACGAGCGGGCGAACTTCAGGGCAGCGGCCAGATTGCAGCCAGACGAAATCCCGCAAAAAAGACCTTCCTCGCGCGAAGCGCGCCGCGCCATCCGGAGTGCTTCCTCGGTTGAACTCGTGATGATCCCGTCGATCAGCGATAAGTCCAGAATATTGGGTATCAACCCGTCTCCGATGCCGGCGATGCCGTGCCCACAACAAATTCCCTCGCTGATCAGGGGCGACTCGGTCGGCTCTACCCCGTAGATCTTGAGCGCTGGATTTTTCTCCCTCAGGTAGCGGCCCACGCCCGTGAGCCAGCCGCCGGTGCCAACGGCGGCGATGAGGGCATCGACGTTCCCCTCAAGCTGCTCCCATATTTCGGGACCTGAAGTGGTGTAGTGCGTGTCCACGTTATCGAGGTTTTCAAACTCGCCCGGCACCCAGTACCGCTCCGGCGCGGAGGCCGCCATTTCCTTCATCCGATTGAGTGCAACATCCACAT
>JAPYQX010000047.1 GCA_029937135.1 Nitrospinota bacterium | reverse complement strand
TCTTGGGATTTCGCTTCTCTACGAACTCTCGGCCAGCAACGTCATCCACCTCCTCGACCTTGCCCGTATTCCCAGGCGTTCGGCCCAACGGAGCCGAAACGATCCGCTCGTCGTCGCCGGTGGTCCGGTCGTTTTCAATATCGAGCCGATGGCTCCGTTTTTCGACGCCGTCGCGCTTGGTGACGGTGAGGAAATTTTTCCGGAAATTATCGATGTCCACGAAAAATGGCGCTCCTCGGGAGAGACGCGCGGAGCACTTTTAGAGCGTCTCGGTGATATTCCCGGGATGTATATCCCCTCCCACTTCGAGCCCGAATACGGAAAAACGGGCCAACTCATTGAAATTAAACATATTTCGGGTGAAAAGAAGCGCGTTCTCTCGCGTCTTCTCGAGGACCTAAATCACTCCCCCCACCCGACAAAACCCATTATTCCCTACACCCAGATAGTTCACGACCGGGTGACGCTGGAAGTCCAGCGGGGATGCACCAGGGGTTGCCGCTTTTGTCATGCCGGCATGGTCTACCGGCCCGTTCGCGACCGGGACCCATCCGAAGTCATGTCCCTTGCCGAGGAGTCTCTTCGGAACACCGGCTATGAGGAAATCAGCCTTTCCTCCTTGTGCATCGCCGACTATCAACCGCTCAAAGGCCTCGTTCCGCGGATGATGGAGCGTCTCGCCCCGCTCAACACCTCTATTTCGCTTCCTTCCCTGCGTGTCGGCGCCATGGACCCGGAATTGCTTGCCGAGATCGCCCGCGTTCGCAGAACTGGCTTTACCCTTGTTCCCGAAGCCGGAAGCGAACGGCTCCGCAACGTGATCAACAAAGTGCTCACCGAAGCGGATTTGAAACGCAACCTCCAGGATATTCTCGATGCGGGTTGGCCCGGCGTGAAATTTTATTTCATGCTGGGCCTGCCGACCGAGACTTTTGAAGATCTCCGGCAATTGGTGAATATGCTTCATAAATGCGCCAATATGCAGAACCATAATACTGGAGAGAAATTCCGCTTTATCAACATCAGTCTTTCGACTTTTGTCCCGAAACCGCACACGCCTTTCCAGTGGTTTCCTCAGGACCGACAAGAAACCATCAGGGAAAAGTTGAATTTTATCCGTGAACGTGTGAAAGACCGGCGTATTCATCTCCGCTGGTCCGAGCCAAAAAATAGCTATTTCGAGGCAATCCTTTCCAAGGGGGATCGCCGCTTGGCCAGCGTTATCGAGACAGCCGTGGATTTGGGGTGTAAATTCGACGGATGGAGAGAGTTCTTCGATTTTGAAAAGTGGATGGAAGCTTTTGAAGTGAATGGCATCGACCCCGAATGGTATGCCTACAGGGATATTCCCGTTGACGAACCCCTGCCCTGGGATCACCTCGACTGCGGCGTCACCAAGGATTATCAGTTGGCTGAATGGAATCGCTCGCTCCGCGAAATTACCGTGGGCGATTGCCGGTATGAATCCTGCGGGCAGTGCGGAATTTTAGATAAATACAAAGGGGTGAAATACCATTACGAAAAGGCCCTGCCCCTCGCCGAAAACCGTGTGCCGGGTATCGACTATGGCGCCGGTTATGAACCGGTCGAATTGTCCATAATGAAATCGCAAAAATCGAATGCCAAATCCCAAGATCGAACCCGTCAAAAGAGCCGCCGGGGCGTCCGCCAAAATACCGGTCCGGTACCCATTGGCTTCGAGGACGCCTCCGGTGACAATCCAGCCATGGCCGCGGCCCAACCAGATGTCCCCGTGAGCCGCTTCCGTTTTATTTATGAAAAAATGGGCGATATGCGATTTTTAAGCCATCTCGAACTTCTCCGTACTTTCTCGCGTGCGATTCAGCGTGCGGGTCTTCGTGTGGAGCATACACGGGGCTTCAATCCCCACCCCAAGATAGTTTTCTCTCCTCCCATTCCAGTTGGGGTGGAAAGCCGCCTGGAGCTGGTCGATATTCCCTTCCTCGAGATTGACGGAAAATTCAAGATTCTCGAAGTATTCCGAAAAATTCAGGGGGCCCTGCCGGAAGGACTTCGCCCTTGGGCGGCATGGAGGCTTGATCCTGGCTTCATCTCGGCGGCGAATTCTGTCGCCACAACGACCTATGAGATTAATTTGCCCGGGAAATTCTCGAACCCGGACTTCAAAGAAGAAATCGAAAATGCTATTGATCGAACCCTGGCGGCGGGCACCATTGAAATAATGCGAATCAGAAAAGGAAAAACCATTTATTTCGACGCCCGTTCAGCGATTCTGGAATTTTGGGCGAACACGAAAACACCAGGAGCCGAAGAGGACCCGGACTTACGATTGTATCTTACGCTCCTTAACAAAGAGGGAACAAAACCGAAGGTTTTCGATATCCTGACAACTTGTATTGGCCTATCCCGCGAAGATTGCCTTAGGGCTCGAATTCGCAAAATCGGAATAAAAAGGAAAGCGAGGGAAACCCGAGCGATGGAAAATGTCAATTGAAATCATTGTTAACGCGGAACCATTTGAAACCCGAATAGCGCTCAATGAAAATGGCGTAGCCGCGGAGTTGTACTCCGAACGGGAAGGCGAACAGGGTATTGTCGGAAATATCTACAAAGGCCGCGTGACAAAAGTGCTGCCTGGCATGCAGGCAGCCTTCGTCGATATTGGCTTGGAGAAAGCGGGGTTTCTCCATGTCAGTGACGTTGACACTATTGAATCAATTGAAAATTACAGGAAATTCGCATCCGAGCAATTTGAAGAGGATGAAGACCTCGACTTTGACCAGTCCACGGATGATGACGAAGGAAACGGGTATGCCCGGCCTAATGGTTGGAGCCGGCGCAATTGGCGCGGTGAAAGCCCGAAAAGCATTGAAGAACTTCTCAAGGACGGTCAAGAAGTTCTCGTTCAAATTAGCAAGGAGCCTCTTGGCACCAAGGGTTCCCGCTTGACCAGTTACATTACCCTTCCGGGCAGATACGTCGTTTATATGCCCACTATCAATCAAATCGGGATCAGCCGAAGAATCGAGGACGAAGTAGAGCGCAAACGCCTTAAAAAGCTAGTCCACCAATACCGGGAGCCCGGCGCGGGATATATCGTTAGGACAGCAAGCGAAGGCATGGCCGTTGAAGACATCGAAGCGAATATGATGTTCCTTCATGCGTTGTGGGAAGGTATTTTCAACCACCATAACGACACCTCCGCGCCGGCATTGGTTCACACGAACCTAACGCTTATTCAACGCGTAGTGAGAGACCTCTTCGGTTCATCGGTCGAGCGAATGATTATCGATTCCGAAATCGAATATGTGCGGTGCCGTGACTTTTTGACCGCCTACTACCCTCACCTCGTTCCGAAACTGCAACACTACATACGCAAGGAGCCTATTTTCGATTATTACGGTGTTGAACTGGAAATCGAACGGGCACTAGGCCAGCGTGTGTGGCTAAAAAGCGGGGGATACATTGTAATCGATCAAACCGAGGCATTGACCACAATCGATGTCAACACGGGGCGATTTGTCGGCAAGCGATCTCCCGAGGAAACGATTACTCAAACCAACCTTGAAGCTGTTCGTGAAGTCGTTGCTCAGCTCAGACTGCGCGACATCGGCGGCATCATTATCGTTGACTATATCGATATGGAGCGGGAGCAAAGCCGAGAAAAAATATTCAATGCCTTCAAGGAAGAATTATCCAAGGACCGCTCCAGAACAAAAATATCGAAAATCAGCGAGCTTGGATTGGTGGAGATGACACGAAAGCGTGTCAGGGAAAGTCTTGAACATGCTCTTACGGGTTCATGTCCTTACTGCGAGGGCCGGGGAAGAGTCAAGAGCACGGCAACCGTGAGCTACGAAGCACTCCGTGAAATCCGGAGAGCGTGCGTTCATCATCAAAACAGCCAGAAGATAATGATAAACGTTCACCCCGAAGTGGCCGACCGCTTACTTGAGGAGGAGCGCCCGCACGTTGAGCAACTAGAAAGTCATTTAAATATTCAACTGGTGATCAAGGCCGACCCCGAGCTTCATATCGAGGGATTCGAGGTCATCGCTCTTTGATAGGCTTTTCGTGTATTATTCCCCTGAGTCCGCCCGCTATTTTACATCCGCATCATATATATTGAGGTTCGTGAGAAAGCGGAACAAATTAATGTTGGCATTTCTTTGTGTTGCCTTGAGCGCCTGCGCTTCCAGCCCTCAAAAGACGGAAAATGAAGTCTTCGCCGCCGAACAACCACCCGAGTCGGTACTCAGCAGGCAGTTAGTAAGTGCTCAAGAGCAAAGCGCCCGCCTGGAAGTCCGTCTATCGGAGTTTGAAAATAAAATCAGCACTTTGGGGCAACTTGTCCGCGAACTTACCAAACAGCAAAACGGCCTTGAAGCGCGGTTGGATAATATCGGGCGTGGCCTAAAAAATTCTCCTTCACCTCCCCTTTCCAAACAAAAACCACCCAGGACAATACTTCCTTCCCGTAGGCGCATGGTTCGCAAGTCATCCGCGAAACCGATTCCGAAAATCCGGACTACGCAACCCCGGGAGGCCATCCGAAATAAACAGAATAAAAGGAAAATTTCTCTTCCCGATGGGAAAGCCCTGCATCCCAAGAGGCATACAACATAGCCTACAGAGCTATTCGCGCGAGGAGGAGTGAGGAGGCTATTTTGCATTTCCGGGATTTCCTCGCACGTTTCCCAAAAAGCAAACTCGCGGGAAATGCACAATACTGGCTCGGTGAGAGCTATTACGACTTGAGGGAATATCCCGCTTCCCTCGAAGAGTTCAATAAAGTCGTTAAACGATATCCCAAAAGCCGAAAAGTTCCCGATGCCTATTACAAAAGAGGGCTAACTTACCTTCGGATGAAAGATCCGAGACGTGCCGCCCTGGAATATGAAAAACTTATCGAAAATTATCCCAAACACAGACTTTTCGAAAAAACTCAAAAAAATGCTTTGATCTCTCTACCGCGCCGGTTTAGAAAAACGCAGGTAACCTTCTCCATTTCTTATATTTTATCGGGTCTGGAGCTTTTCAGGCCTCTTTTTTTTAGCCCGCCGCCCACCCTTGCCGGTTAAATTGAGATTTTTCCCCTTGACATACCAAGCATCTCCCGTGGTATCAGATGGCAGGCAGATTGCTTTTTATATGGTTGCAATACTAAAAGGCAGGCATTAATTACAAATGATTCATGGGATTAAAATGCAACGAATTGCCGAAAAGATCAGTTCCTGGGGCCAGGGAATTCCGGAATTATCCGACTCATGGCTGGTACTTCAAACCCTTCCGGGCATGACGCCTGAGCGCCTCCACCGATTGATAGAAACCTATGATGACCCGATAGAGGCGCTTCGAGCGCCCAACGAAGCATTGGCGCGCATTGCCGGCAAAAAAGCAGCCGAGGCTCTAAAGCATGAAACCCCGATTGACCTTGCGCATAAAATTCGTACCGAAGCCGAAAAAAACGAAGTGCAAATCCTCACTCGAAGTGATGAAAAATACCCCGAACTTTTGAAAAATATATACGCTCCTCCCGGCGCGATCTTCGTAAAAGGCGAAATACAGGAGCGCGACTCTCTGGGTGTAGCCATTGTCGGGATGCGAACCCCTTCACCATATGGCCGACGTGCGGCACAAACCTTGGCGAGAGCGCTTGCCGAACGGGGTATCACCATTGTAAGCGGTCTGGCTCGGGGGATAGACACGGAATCTCATCAAGCGGCTTTAGAAGCGGGTGGCCGCACTTTAGCCGTGCTTGGATGCGGCCTGAACATCAACTACCCTTCCGGGCAAGAAGAACTCAGGAACAGCATCGTCAGGCAGGGGGCCGTCATATCAGAACTGTCCTGGAATTACCCTCCAAGACCCGAGAATTTCCCAAGACGGAATCGCCTGATTAGCGGCCTTTCAAATTGCGACCGTGGTCGTAGAGGCGGCTCAGAGAAGCGGAGCTCTTGTGACCGCGCGTCTCGCACTTGAACAGGGCCGGGAATTGATGGCCGTCCCCGGCCCTATCGATTCGGGCCGTAGCGCGGGGTGCCACCGATTGCTCAGGGATGGAGCGCATCTCATTGAATCCGTCGATGATATCCTCGCGGCCTTTCCTGACTACGTGATGGAAAAGTTTTCCTCCCTTTCGAACAACTCTTTTTCCACGGGCGGCAAGAAAAAAAGTGCGGACCGTGGAATGACCCCCCATCTCCCCTCATCTTTATCCCCCGAGGAAAAGATGGTTTTCACTCATTTCGGTGAAGACTCAAATGCAATAGAAAACATGTCCAAAAAAACAGGCTTAAAACCTGAACATATTTCACATATATTGTTAAATATTGAGCTTCGGGGGGTTTTGCGCCAAACAGAGGGCGGCCTCTACGAAAAAACTCTCTAAAAGATTCTCTAAGGAGAAAACTTTCACTTTAATAACATTAATTTAATCCCCACATTTTGGGGGATTAAAAATAAAGGTGGTAATTTTGCGAGAAAGAATGTACGACATGATGCGAATATTGGTCGATGAGTCGCTTAATGGCGCAAATGTTTTATTTGACGACAATGAGCTAACCGTCATGTTGGAACACAGAGGTTTCCAACCGGATGAAATTTACGAAGCGCTCTCCTGGTTGCACAACATGCAGGGAGACTCTAATGAATACAATGAAAGCATACTTGATAATACCCGCGGGAAAAGTGTCCGGGTCCTTCATCCGGAAGAGCGGCTAGCCTTCACACCCGCGGCGCACGGGATGATTCAGAAGCTCTGTACCCAAGGCGTGATCAATGATATTTTGCGTGAGGAAATTATTCAGCGGTCCATTGATTTGGCCTCGAACGAAATCGGTTTGGAAGAAGTGAAAACAGTTACTTTGTTGATTTTCTTAAAAGAACGTCGAGATTCCCTAAGCGACAGCTTAATTGAAATACTGGGAATTGAGGATAATCGCCCATCAAGTTGAGAAAAATGCTCAAAAAGGCAACGAAGAAAAAAGCGAAAAAGGCCTCCCCTGGTGGGGGCGGAAAAAGCGTTCAAAAAAAGACAACGGCAAGAAAAAAAGCTGCTGGAAAATCCGCCAAGAGATCTTCAGCATCAAAACTTCTTATTGTCGAATCTCCCACTAAAGTTCGAACGATTCAGGAATTCCTAGGCCCTGATTTTGACATCATCGCCTCCAAGGGCCACGTAAGGGACTTGCTGAAAACGGGCGAGCGCAAGATGGGAATTGACGTTCATGGTGATTTTCAAGGCCATTACGGGGAAATCCCTACAAAGAAAAAAGCAATCGCCGAATTACGCCTTGCCGCACGGTCCGCGAAAGAGATATATCTTGCTCCCGACCCGGACAGGGAAGGGGAAGCGATTGCATGGCATATTCAGGAACTTCTCAAGGAAGAAGGAAAAGAAGACCAGATTTACAGAGTTTCATTTAATGAAATTACTGCGCAGGCTGTCCGTGAATCACTCGAAAACCCCAGGCGCATTGATCAGAAAAAAGTAGACGCTCAAGAAACCCGCCGGAAGCTTGACCGAATTGTAGGTTTCAAGCTTTCAGGTGAAATTCTTTGGAATAAAGTCGCCTTTGGTCTCAGCGCCGGCCGCGTCCAGTCGGTGGCTCTTCGATTAATATCCGAGCGCGAGGAAGCAATCCAGGCGTTTGAGCCTAAAGAATATTGGACTATTTCAACCTTTATTAAAAAACCCGGCATAGAGCCTTCATTCGAGGCAAAGCTTCACAAAATCGACAATGACGAAGCGGAAGTTCCCAATGAAGAGCGTGCGCTTGAACTCACAAAAACAATTGAAAAGGCCGAGCTGAAGATTTCAAAAGTGACCCGGCGAGAGCGTCAACGAAGGCCCTCCGCACCGTTTATCACCAGTACGCTTCAACAAGAGTGTTCCTCGAAACTTCGTTTTGGCGCAAAAAAAACCATGTCTATCGCACAATCCTTGTATGAGGGTGTCAATCTCGGGAAAGACCGCGGAAATGTAGGCCTTATCACCTACATGCGGACCGATTCGGTTCGTCTTTCCTCCGAGGCCGTTGAAATGGCCCGGAATTATATCGAGGATAATTTCGGAAAACCCTACTTGCCGGAAAAACCACCCGCATACAAAAGAAAACAAAACATCCAGGATGCTCATGAAGCGGTTCGTCCCACTGATTTGTCACTTTCCCCCGATAAAATCAGGGGTCAACTCAAGCCCGAGCAATTTGCAGTTTACACAGTGATATGGCGAAGATTCCTCGCCTGCCAGATGACGCCCGCGGTATACGACCAAACAAGCGTGGATATTAAAGCCGATCATTTAATTCTGCGCGCAACCGGGTCTATCCTTAAATTTCCAGGATTCCTGAAAGTTTATGAAGACACTTCGACCGCGGGGGGAAATATCACCAACGGAAGCGGTGATAATGAATCCTGGTCGGGGCGTGACCGGATACTCCCGCCGCTTGAAGAATCCGATGCCGTCTCTCTCATCGCCACGGACAAAACCGATACGGGTATCCTGCCGGAACAGCATTTCACCCAACCTCCTCCCCGGTATACCGAGGCCGCGCTTGTTAAGGAGTTGGAGGAGGATGGCGTGGGACGTCCCAGCACCTACGCTTCCATCCTCGACACTTTGGAAAAGCGGCGATATGTCTCGCTAGAGAGAAAAAGTCGCCAATTCACTCCAACATCCTTGGGAATTGAAGTGAATCGCCTTCTTATTCAGGGCTTTCCCGAAGAAATCGATGTCAAGTTTACCGCCAAAATAGAAAACAGCCTTGACGACATCGAAAGTGGAAACCTGCCTTGGCTCCCGATGCTTCGAGATTTTTACATTCAATTCGATAAAAAAATCCAGGAAGCGAAAGTATCTCTTCCCAATCTAAAAACAAAAACCGAGCCCATCGATCGCGACTGTCCTGAATGTGAAAGCCCACTCGTCAAAAAATTCAGCCGGAACGGATGGTTCATTTCCTGTTCCAAGTACCCGGAATGCAAGCATTCCGAGAGCATTGTCGAGGAGGGAGAAGATACAGAAACAGACGAAGAACTCAGTCGAATCGAGGAAAAAGCGCCTCCGTGCGAGGAATGCGGAGAGCCGATGCGTGTCAAACGTGGCCCCTATGGATTATATCTATGCTGCTCGGATAAGCCAAAAGAACATAAGACCAGGAGACTGGATGCATCGGGGCAAGCGGCGGAGGCTCCCGAACCAACCGGAATCGATTGCGCCCGTGAAAAATGTGCTGGCGAACTGGTTTCACGCCGATCCCGCCGAACCGGAAAAATATTTTATGGATGCAATCAATTTCCAAAATGCAATTACGTCGTGTGGGACCTGCCAATCGGGGATGCTTGCCCAACCTGCGGCCATCCCCATGTCACGCTCAAAACCACCAAGAAAAACGGGACGCAACTAACCTGTCCCCAAAAATCCTGCACCTACCAAATGGACCCGCCACCGGCTCTAATTGAAAGATTGGGCGATAAGGTCGGCGCCGAATTGGTACTAGACAAAAGGAATTCAGCTTGAATAAGAAACTTAAAATCATAGGTGGGGGATTCGCCGGTTCCGAAGCCGCCTGGCAGGCGGGGAATCGTGGAATCGAGGTACAACTATTTGAAATGAGGCCGGTCAAGTCTACCCCGGCCCACCAGACCGATTATCTTGCGGAGCTGGTATGCTCTAATTCCCTTCGCTCGAATGCTCTTGAAAATGCATCAGGTTTGCTTAAAGAGGAAATGCGACGGCTCGACTCATTAATCGTTAAGACGGCCGACGAAACAAGAGTGCCCGCCGGAATCGCACTGGCAGTGGACCGAGAGTTGTTCTCCAGGAGGGTGACCGAGAAAATTGAAAATCATCCTTCCATTGAGATTGTCAGAGAAGAAGTTATATCTCTTGAGGATGAACATCCAACCATCATCGCCACCGGCCCACTTACGAGCCCTGCCCTTTCGGCCGAGATCGCCCGATTAACGCAGGGAAAGTATCTTTACTTCTATGACGCCATTTCGCCCATTCTCCATGCGGATAGCATCGATATGTCAGCGGCCTTTCTAGGTTCACGCTATGGAAAAGGAATGGACGATGGAAGCGAGGGCGATTACATTAATATCGGGCTCGATGAATCCGAATACGAAGAATTCCACAGCGACCTCATGGAAGGAGAAAAGGTTCCATTGAGGGACTTCGAGAAGGCAATTTTCTTCGAGGGTTGTCTTCCGCTGGAAGAAATGGCTTCGCGCGGCAAGGATACGCTGGCCTACGGTCCGATGAAACCCGTCGGCATAGAACACCCCGAAACGGGCGAAACTTACCATGCTGTCGTCCAGCTACGCCGGGAAGACCTGACCGGGGATTTTTTCTCGATGGTGGGATTTCAAACCCGTTTGCGATACCCCGAACAAAAACGAATATTTCAAAAATTGCCGGCCTTGAAAAATGCGAAATTCTTGCGTTATGGAAGCTTGCACAGGAACACATTCATAAACTCTCCCCGTCTGATTCGGAATACACTTCAGATTAAGCGCTACCCGAATATTTATGTCGCGGGGCAATTAACGGGCGTGGAAGGATATCTCGAATCGGCCGCTACGGGCCTGCTGGCCGGCGTTTATGCATCCGCCATGTTGGAAGGTGACCCAGTCCTTGAAGCGCCACCGACCACCTCGTTAGGTTCCCTTACTAAATACATAACGACTTCGAAACAAAAAAACTTCCAGCCTATGAATATCAATTTCGGTCTTTTTCCGCCTTTTGAAAAGCGCGTCCCAAAACGCGACCGAAGAAAGCGCGTCGGTGATCGCGCTTTAAGGGATCTCGATTCATGGATCGAAAAACTAAAGCTCCCGGCGGAACAAATAAATATCTAGAAAAATTCAAGGACCACCTCAGAAATGAAAAGGGCGCTTCGGAGCACACCGTCCGCGCCTATATGTCGGATCTCAATGATTTTGAAAAATTTCTGGGCCATTGGGCCGGGGCGCCCCT
This sequence comes from Nitrospinota bacterium, assembly GCA_029937135.1. Taxonomy (GTDB): domain Bacteria; phylum UBA8248; class UBA8248; order UBA8248; family UBA8248; genus UBA8248. The sequence continues at coordinate 2,138 of JAPYQX010000047.1, read as the reverse complement.
GCCCCCGGACAAAGCGGACACCGCCGCTATCCGTTCATATCTTGCCGACCTCTACCGAAGAGACTTAAAGGCAACCACGGCAAATCGCAGACTTTCATCGGTGCGGAATTTTTTTCGTTTTTTGCGCCGCGAGGGAATATTGGACACCGATCCCGTGGCGGACATCCCTTCGCTCAAGACTCCTCACCAATTGCCCACGCACCTGCCGGTGGACGATGCCGTTCGGCTCATGGAACTGCCCGACAGGAATTCGGAAGAAGGCATTAGAGACAGGGCGATCCTTGAAATACTGTACGGTTCAGGCCTCCGGGTAGGAGAGCTCGTCGCTTTGGACGATTCCGATTTATTTATTTCAGAGCGATTAATTTCCGTTCAGGGCAAGGGGAAAAAAGAGCGCATCATCCCCATATCAAAAAAAGCGGCGATGGCTATTAAAGCCTATCGTACAAAGCGGCCCGGGCTTTCCGGAACCAAACCAAACAAAACCGGGGAAAAGCCGTCTCCGCTTTTCCGGAATTCCCGTGGTGGACGGATAACCACGGACCGCATTCGGAATATCCTTCGCCATTATGAAAAAATCGGCGATTTTCAATACCACTTCACGCCTCACTCGCTTCGTCACACAGCGGCGACACACCTTCTTGAGGGGGGCGCCGACCTCCGCTCTATTCAAGAGCTGCTGGGTCATTCAAGTCTGTCCACCACCCAACGCTATACACAGGTGGACTTTACGCACATGCAAGCTGTATATGATGAAAGCCATCCGAGGGCCCGGGCAGATAGAAGGCGCACCCTCAAGGATAAATGAACAACACCGTACACTGGAGAGAGAATGACCTCAGTTCGAATTCGGTCAACCACGATACTGGTTGTCCGCTATAGAGACCAGACCGCCCTGGGTGGAGATGGCCAGGTCACCATGGGCGACACAGCGGTCAAGCATGGGGCCGTGAAAATCCGCCGCCTGGCCGAGGGCTCGGTTCTTTCCGGGTTCGCCGGTTCCGTATCGGATGCCATCGCCCTCTTCGAGCGTTTCGAGGGAAAACTCGAGGAATACCACGGAAACCTTACGCGGGCAGCCGTGGAAATGGGAAAGGACTGGAGAACCGACAGAATTCTTCGGCGCCTTGAGGCCATGCTCGCGGTCGCCGACGCTAAAACTTCTCTTATTCTTTCGGGAACAGGGGATATCATCGAGCCCGACGACGGGGTAATTGGAATCGGAAGCGGAGGCCCTATCGCGACAGCGGCGGCCCGGGGCATCCTGAGTCTCGAACCTGACATGTCCGCAGAAGAAATCGTCCGGCGCGCGCTTACGATCACGGCTGATTTATGCGTATACACCAACAACTCTATTTCGATTGAAGTCCTCTGATGGATGACCTGACCCCTACCCGAATCGTTGAAGAATTGGACCGCTATGTAATCGGTCAAGCCGAGGCAAAACGTGCGGTCGCCATTGCGCTTCGGAACCGCTGGAGACGGCAACAGCTTCCCGATAATCTCCGTGACGAAGTCGCTCCAAAGAACATCATTATGATAGGGCCTACCGGAGTCGGCAAAACCGAGATAGCCCGCCGCTTGGCCCGCCTCACGAAAAGCCCATTCATCAAAGTGGAAGCCAGTAAATTCACGGAAGTCGGCTACGTCGGCCGGGACGTGGAAAGCATGATCCGGGATTTGACCGAACTTGCCCGCAATATGGTCCAGGAAGAGTACCGCGAGGGAAACGCCGCCAAGGCTCAAGAATTGGCTATGGAGCGGATGCTCGATTTGCTTCTTCCCAAACCTCCCGGATTCGGCGGCATCAACGATAGGGGTGAATCAAAGGACCCGCTGGGTGACGAACACTATGGCCGCACCCGTGAAAAATTCCGCACGATGCTTATCGAGGGAAAACTCGACGAGCGGGAAGTGGAATTTGAAGTCGCGGACAAGGGGCCGGAGGTTCACCTCATGGGCGGGATGGATATGGAGCAAATGGGCATCAATATCAAGGATATGCTCGGCGGCATGTTCCCGTCTCAGACACGGACCCGGCGGATGAAAGTTCCCGAGGCCTTCAAGATTCTCACCCAGGAAGAGGGCGATAAGATCATCGACCCTGAGAAGTTAAATGCCGAAGCCATCGAAAGGAC
>JAPYQX010000412.1 GCA_029937135.1 Nitrospinota bacterium | reverse complement strand
AGCCTGATTTTCGTTTAATATTCATTCTTATTATGTAACGTGTTTGGCAGTACGTATCAAGTGCATCAGACTTTTCCGCCCCCGGCCACTATTAATCATCCTAAAAATTATCTGAAATTCTTTATATATTTTTTATTATTCTGGCTTCAATGATTTTGACGATCTTCTCCCAATACTAAAAATTATCAATCCGATCATTTGACACCGAAGCCGGGAGAGATACCCTTCCGGGGATTAGATTGGATTTTAATTACATAAATAATAAGCAGATACAATGATAATGGCCAAAATAGACGCTTGTGGCATCAAGGTTGCTTAATCAAGTGTCAGTAGCCTGGCTCACTCAAATTCAGTGGCCCGGGCTACCCGAAAAAGGAGGGTTCAAACACCCGGCCAGGGGGGCCGAATGGGAGATAAAATGAAAAATCTGACAATAGCCAGGGCGGCCCCAAGCGTCGCCCAAACAAATAGAAATATGGGACCGAATCCACTGGCCTGCCGAAACACTGGTGAGCAGTTCAACCTTCAGGGAAATTTTAAGTACGGGCGGGCGGCCCGACGGCCTCAATCGTTTCTTTTTTCCATCAAACTGGCTGCCGCCGCCGCGTGTGTCGGCGCAATCATCCTTCTAACCCTACACATCACCTCAGCCGGGGCATTTTGGGGCGCCTCGCCAACCCGGACCCATCAATCCATCGATATCTGGGCCAAATAAGTTACCACGGGAAAAAGGGAATATCCTACAAGGAGGATTGACGAAGATGGGATATCAATCAACCGATGGTCTTTCGGAAAAACCTCGTAAAGTTTCAATTCGAATAGGCCCAAACGCCGAGACACTCAAATTAAAGTTCGCCGAAAATGCCGGCGCTGGCCTCGACGCCTACATCGAGGCGGAACTCGAACCCTACAAAGCCGACTGGGAGAAAAACCGTTCGGAATATGTTCCCACGCAATCGGATTTTCCGGGCGCTACCCTGAGTTGATCGCGGCCCTCGCCCGATCAATCTCCAAAACCCCGGGCGGGCGGCCACCGGACTCGACCAGCGCAGCGTCCCCGCCCGCCAATTCCATCCGAAGTACCGCCTCGCCGAGATCAGCGTCAGGCGAGACACGAACCGCCCGCGCCGCCGTTCGATTCTCTCCCGCCAACTCGCCCGCCGTTAAAAAAGTTTCCGGCGCCTGGATGCGCTTCGATATCTCCTCTCTGCGCAGAATCCCGAGCAACCGACCGCCCTCGGCGCACACCGCCGCCCAGGGTGCGTTTTTCCGGTTCATCGCTACCCAGGCCGCGCGCGCGTCATCCTCCGGAGCGACGATCGACACCGCCTGTAAAAAACACTCGCGCACTTTCATGGAAGTCTCTGTGTATCTTACAGGGGAATCTCTTTACCGGGCGGCCTACTCGCCCCGAAATTCGGGCTTGCGCTTTTCCTTGAATGCGGCGAGCGCCTCGGCGAAATCCTTTGTGAAATTCAGCGGCATCCGGACGGCATTCGAGAATTCGATGGCCTGGCTCATCGGCATTTGGCTGGTTTGCTCGATAACCTTCTTCGCCGCGCGAACGCCAAGCGGGCCGTTGGCCGCGATGGAACGGGCCAGGGCAAGGGCTTCCTCCATCAACTGATCGGCGGGATAGGCCCGGTTGACGAATCCGATGCGCTCGGCCTCCTCGCCTTTGAATCGCCGCGCCGTATAGATCAGCTCCTTGGCAAGACCGGCGGGAAGCACCCGGGGCAGGCGAACCGTACCTCCGGCTCCGGGAAATACACCGAGGGCGGTTTCAGGAAAACAAAGGGTCGCATCGGCAGCGGCGAGACGGATATCGCAGGCAAGAGAAATCTCCATCCCCCAGCCGAAGGCGTGGCCGTTGATCGCGGCGATGGTGGGCATGGGAAGATTCTCCCAACGGGTGACGGTCTCCATGCCAAGAAGTTGATACCGGTCGGCGTCTTCTTTTGTGTGGGTGGCGCTTTCCTTGAGGTCGCGGCCCGTGCTGAAGGCGCGGCCTTCGCCGGTCAAAACAACGACGCGCACTTCTTTTTCTCCGGCGAGCGCCGCGCCGAGGTCGTTGAACTCCTCGGCGAGATTCATACCGAGGGCATTAAGGCGCTCCGGGCGGTTGATCGTCACCCGGGCGATGCCCGAATCTACCGTGTATTTGATCTCCGTGAATTCGCGCACAGAGCCCTCCGTGAAAAATCCGACCCAGAATCCCGTTCAGCTTTTGAGCTGTCCGGCCACCTCGTCCACGAATCCGAGCGTCACCGATTTCATTTCATCGGTGCTCAGATTGCTGACCGGGTGCGGAAGCTTAACGTAGGGATGTCCCTCCATCCCTTTTCCCTTGAACTGAAAATCCGCCGCCGTTTTGAAAGCCTCGGTGATCACCGTGGTGGAGGGGATTCCGCGTTTCTCGAACTCGACTGTGTCG
>JAPYQX010000411.1 GCA_029937135.1 Nitrospinota bacterium | reverse complement strand
GAATTATTTTCGATAATTTCAAGAAATAAATCCTACCGGCCTCCAGGACACAACCGGTCAGAACCACCTAGCGAATCCTTGTATTCACGAAACCTTTGCCAAAATATTTTCATTCAATGCCACCGAAACGAATCGCTGCATTAGCGAAATATTAACGACCAGATGGCTTTGACGGCCTCTGCGAACTACAACACCCACGGCTCCCGAAAACGGTCCTTCCTCAACCCTGACCCGATCTCCTTGGCATATACCTGAAACAGGAGCTAACAATTCTCCGCTATCAACAAGAATACGAAGAGAATCGATCTCACTTCTTGGAACCGCAACAGGACAACTATCCACTCCTAAAACACGAACAACAGAGCGAATCGTAATAACCTCACGCAACCACTGGTCCTCTGTGCTTGGCTCGACAAAGAGATATCCAGGAAAAAGGGGGATTGAAATTTGCCTTCGGCGGTCTTTACGACGACTCCACGCCATCTTTTCGGGTAGAAATACGCAATGACCAGCCTGAACCAGGGAATCCCGGACGATTCGCTCATGCCGGCTTTTCGTATGAACCACATACCAATCCATTATCACCCCAAAGATTACGCGAAAAAACCCAAAATCATGACAATATCTTCCTAAATATCAATTACATACATGTTCATTCCCTGAACTCGAATCGTTCAAATTATGAACGCCAAGCAAGGGATTTGTCAATTAAAAAGTGGAGTATTTCCCCATAATTAACTCCCTGTCTTTTAAATAAAGAGCCTCTAAATCATTCGCCAGCCGGTTAATCGAGTAGCGCTCCCGCACCCGGTTCCGGCCTGCCCGGCCCATTTCGATGGCTCGATTTTCATCTTCCAATAGATATTTCATCGCCTGAGACAATCCTTTTTGATCTCCCGGACGAACCAGAGCCCCCACGGAAAGTTTTCCAAACCCATCTCCAGACATTTCCGATCCGGAATCATTCCACCCCACCATATCCGGAACACCACCCACCGATGTCGCGACAATCGGACATGCCGCCGCCATCGCCTCAATCAGGGAAAGAGGAGTTCCTTCATTTCGGGAGGTTAATGCCACAAGATTCAAGCTTTCGTATATGAGAGGAAGGTCAGACCGCCAGCCAACAAAATGACACCTGTCCTCAATTCCAGATTCACGAGCTTCGGCCTCAAGGCTTTCAAGAAGTTCGCCTCCACCCACGATGACAAAATGGGCCATCGAAGCCTTCTCATTCCTGATTTCCTTAATTAACGAAACAGCCCCCCGGAAGAAAATTGAATGGTCTTTGATTGGAACCAAGCGGCCGATGATTCCGACAAGAGGCGTATCCGAATCAACACCCAGTTCCTCCCGGAAGGAACTTTCTCCAGACACGCCTTCCTTGCACGCCAGATAAGGCTCAAGCTCGATGCCCAAGGGAACGATACTTATTTTTTCCCGGGGAGCCACACCCAAATGAGCCAATTCCTCCCGGAGAGAAGGGCTCAAGGTAATCAGATTCGTTGACACTTTCGCCAACAGCCTCTCAATTTGCAGGAAAATCCACTCTTTAAGCGGAGAGAAATAGCCGCGAAGCACATGCCCATGAAACGTGTGATAGACCTGAAGCGGCAAGGGGCTCCATAGTCCCTTCCAATGGAGCCGCCGATAGAGAAAAGCGGCGGCCCGGCCCGCTCCACCGGCTTTCGCGGTGTGTGTGTGAACAATATCCGGCTTTAGCCTGCGCAAAAGCCAAAAAAGCTTCCACAACAGGAGGAGATCCTGCACAGGGTGAATTTCTCTCCCGAGGACATCGATTTTTATTGGATGAATATTCCGGGCGAACGCCATGTCCTCCATGGACGCTTCATCTTTTCCCACCTCGCCAACCGCCAAATCGGATATCCATCCTTTTTCCCGGAATTTTTCTGTCAGAAGGATGACATGGCGGGCAGGGCCGCCCACATTGAGGCGTGCGATAATGCGAAGAATGTGCAAGGGCTCGTTTTCAGACATGCCGGAAACTCGGAACAAAAAGGGCGGTTCGCTTGAATATCGATCTCATCATATCTCATTGAGAACAAATATGTCCGGGTTGCCCACCCCTTGAGCATGGTTCTTTTGAAAGCATTCCGGGTTTGTTTCATGCCTTACAAATTGGCATATTGCGAAAATAGATTATTGGGCGAGACATCTTCACTGATTTTCCTACTGAGTATCAGCGCCCACACAAATTTCCACACCGCGAGGTTTTTTATTTCCATGCGTGTACCCCAGTTCGACCTGACAAACCAAATCGAGCAGATTCAGGCCGAGATCCTCACCGCGATTAAAAATGTGATGAGTCACCGGCAATTCATATTGGGACCGGAAGTCGAAGCCCTGGAAAAAGATTTATCCGGCTATTGCGACGCCCGCCATGCCGTCGGCGTATCGTCGGGAACCGACGCACT
>JAPYQX010000410.1 GCA_029937135.1 Nitrospinota bacterium | reverse complement strand
CCCTTTGATATCGGCCATGGATTCATCGAAAAACTGAATCATGAAAAAGTGGCTGGCGCCCTCGTAGATTTTGATCTCACAACCGGGGACGCGCTCGGCAATCTGTTTGGCGGCGCCGACGGAGCAGAGGACATCCTCACCGCCGCAGAGGACGAGGGTGGGGCATTTGACCTGACCGAGGCGATCAAGGGCGTCGTGTTCGAGGCAGGCATGGGTGGAGTTGGTGTAACCGTGGATGGGGCGATCGGTGTTGCCGAGGGCCTCCTCGAAGGCGTCCATCTGCTCTTTATTTTCGTTGAAGTAGGTGGGCGGGAAAAAGGAGAGTGACTGAATCTTGGCGGCGGCAGGATAGCCCTGCGCTTTGACGACTTCGTTGATGTTGTGGAGGATCTGGTGGCCGTAGCGGTCGAGCTTGGCGAAGGAGGCGGTGATGAGCATGCTCCGCACGCGGCCGGGGTAGTTGATGGCCATCTCCTGCGCGATGGCGCCGCCCATCGAGCGGCCGATGATGTGCGCGGGCACGGTGATGCCGAGGGCGTCCATGAGGCCGATGGTGTCGTCGGCGAAGTGGCGCGAGGTGTAGGGGTAGTCGGGCGCGGAGCTTCGGCCGGCGCCCCGGTTGTCGAGGGCGATGACTTTGTAGTTGGGCTCGAGGACTTTTATCTGGGGCGCCCAGGCGCCGCAGTCTCCGGCGAGGCCGTGGATGAGGACGACGGGTGGGCCGTCGCCGTGGATTTCGTAGTAAAGCTCAACATCGCCAACAGTTGTTTTCGGCACTTTATTTCCTCCCTCAATATAATACGTGGACTAAATTACCCGGAAAATATAGTCTTTTTCAAGATTGACACGAATTCTTAAAGCTATCATATTGGTTTGGAAATTCCACCATTTTTGTTCGCGTAATCGCACGGCCTGCCGGGGCGATGGTGTGTTCACCGTTGCCCCCCCGGCCTGTCATACAGGGGGAAATTCCATGAACAAATCGAAACTCACGAGAAGAAAGTTCATCAAGGGCGCGACGGCGGCGGCCATCGCGGCTCCGGTGGTGCTCCGCCACCAGGGAGAGGTTCAGGCCTCGCCCGAGGAAGACCGCATCATCAAGGCCGCGAAGAAACTCAAGCCCACCCCCCTGAACGGGATGATCTGGTCGCTCTACTACCGCAACATGAAGCGGCTCGAAGGCGAATTCCGCGGCAAGGCGGGCTACGGCGTCGGCAAGATTCAGGACATCAGCGTCTTTCAGATTCCCCAGCGCGCGCTGGCCGAGGCCGTATCGCGCTCGAACAAGTTCGACTTTTTCCATCTCGACTCGAACATGATCCCCTCGCTGGCCTCGGCGGGTCTTCTCGAACCCCTCGACGACTATATGGCGGCCGCCGGCTTCAAGCTCGACATGCTCGGCAACTTCGGCTCCTTCATGAAGTACAAGGGAAAGACCTACGGCATCCCCACCGACGGGAACGTCCACAACCATTTCATGCGCAAGGATCTTCTCGAAAACCCCGACGAGCAGAAACGCTTCGCCGACAAGCACGGCAAGCCGCTCGCCATGCCGGTGACGTGGGAGGACAATCAGCAGATAGCCGAATTCTTCCACCGTCCCGACGATAAAATATGGGGCTCGGGCAGCCTCCGCAACCGCGCGAACGGCGTCACCTGGTGGTACATGTACTTCCACAGCGCAGGCGGCTTCCCCTTCGACGACGACATGAACCCGTCGATCGACAACAAGTACGGCATGTACGCCATGGACACCTACCTCAACCTGAAGAAAGCCTCGCCTCCCGAGGCGCCGGGCTGGGGCACGCCGCAGATGATCCCCCAGCACATGAACGGCCACATCGCCTCCTCCCAGTACTGGGACGGGCTGATTTCGGCCCTCGAGGGTCCAAAATCGAAAACCCAGGGCAAATGGCGCTACGGCCTCATCCCGGGCTCGACGTTCAGCGGCAAGCTCGTCCACCGCTCGATCTCATCGCCGCTGGCGGCGCTCATGATCAACCGCCACAGCCCGCGCAAACACCAGGCCGCTCTTTTCGCGATGTATCTGGCCACCCTCAAGAACAGCACCGAGATCGTCTCGCACCGCACCTTCACCTTCCACGATCCGTGGCACACCGAGCACTTCAAGAGCCCGACCATCATCAAGGCCTACACCAAGGAAGGGATGCAGAGCATCAAGGATTCCCTCCTCGTCACCACGCCGCCGATCTACCTGACCGGCCACCGGGAATTTCAGGATGTCCTGGGGAAAAATATTTCGGAAGCCTACGTCGGCCAGCTCAAGGCCAAGGACGTGCTCTCCAAGACCGAAAAGGCCTGGACGAAGCTGATTCGCCAGATCGGCAAGAAAAAGCTCAAGTCAGAGCTGGCGGGCTACAAAGCGGCCTTCCCGTCGATTGATAAACCCAGCTAGTCGTTCTCGAAACACACCTC
>JAPYQX010000409.1 GCA_029937135.1 Nitrospinota bacterium | reverse complement strand
GCATTGGCTTCTGGGGTAACATAAGGAGTGGTATCACTATCGGGGGCAGGTCAGATCTTGACTTGGAATGGTATTGGCATTGAGAATGACCATATTCGAGGAACCATATGGGAAATGTCGGTTTATACAGCCCTCGCAATCGTGAGCGGCAAGTGGGGCTGAATCAACTCTCTTCGCCTATCGGACAGGTCATGCCGTGGCCATCCTCCTCCCGGATGAGAACCAAAACATAGCGAATCAAATTGGATGATGAAATGACTTCTAGAGAGTCTCCGTTTATCTCCCGTAGGGTGCGCTCCCATTTTTGGGTATTTCTCGTCTTCACAGCCATCGTTCTGGGGATGACATGGCCGACCGTTATGCGCCTTGGCGGAGACACGGTTCCGACGATGGATATGGATGTTCCGCTGTATTACTGGAACCTTTGGTGGTTCAAGATGGCGATTCTCGATCTGGGAACGAATCCTGTCCATACGAGCTACCTTTTCGCGCCGGTCGGAACCACACTCGCCGCGCATACCCTCACGCCCTACTACGGCCTTATCGGGATTCCACTTCAACTTCTTTTCGGGCTACCGGCAACGTACGGGTTGATTTACCTCTCGACGTTCATCCTTTCGGCGTTCGGGATGTATTTGTTGATCTATCACCTGACAGAGGACCGCCTGCCGTCAATTGTCGGAGCGCTGATTTTCGCATTCGCCCCTTGGCACATGCTGCACGCGAAGTTTCATCTGAATTTGCTGAATGTTCAGTTCATCCCGCTGTTTGTTCTTTATCTCTTGAAGCTTCTTGAACGGCCCGCCTCCAAGTGGGCGGTATTGGCTGGGGTGTTCATGGCGCTCACGGCGCTGTCCGACTGGAATTATTTTTTATTTCTTCTGCTTTTCGTTTTCGTGTTTCTGATCTCGGCTTGGGTCAATGAGAGGGCAGCGGTGACTCACCCTGCTTTTCTGCGTTCCCTCTGCGGAATGATTTCGCTGAGTTTATTGCTCGTATCACCATTCCTGGTTCCCCTCATCCGGATGATTCTGTCGGGGGAGATAGATATCGCGGGCGAGGGAGGGGCGAGAGGGTATTCGGCTGATTTTGCAGCTTTTTTTCTTCCTTCGAACCTGCATCCCCTTTGGGGGGAGTCTGCTTTTATCCGCGGGCTTTATGCGAATCTCTCGGGCGGCGTTTCCGAAGGAACAGTGTTTTTGGGGTACACGGCGCTTTTTTTAGGCGTGGCGGGAGTCTTGCGGGTGGAGCGGCGCCTGACTCGCCTGTGGGTTGTGGTTTTTGTCTTTTTCATGGTGCTTTCGCTTGGGCCCGACTTTCAACTATTCGGCAAAGAATACTTCGGTTTTACGCGCCTGCCCTATAACTGGCTCATTCAGCACACCCCGATTCTTAAAGGAGCGCGAGTGCCCGCCCGGTTTACGGTGATGACCGTCCTGGCGCTTTCCGTCCTGGCCGGATTTGGGCTAAAGGCGATATTCGCAGGTTTGGCGCCGCGCCGAAGGGCTTTGCTTGCCGCGGTGGCGGCGGGGTTTATTCTTTTCGAGTTTATGGCCAAGCCCGTTTTCACCAAGATGCATGTGCCCGAACCCTACAGGCATTTTGCGGGAGACACAGAAGCCTACGCGATACTGGACGTTCCCGTTGGCTTGCCTAAGAACGCAAACTATTACATGGCCTACCAGACGGTTCACCGGAAGCCCATCATCTCGGGTTATATTTCCCGGGTAAACCCGAAGGCCTGGAAGTTCATCAACAAAGATCCGTTCGTGCGGCTTCTTCATTATCCCGAGTTGATTACACCGGCCACCCTGAACACCGCGCCCACCGGACTCATCAAGAACAAAATCAAATATGTCTTGGTCCACAGGAACAATGAATATTACGATATTGTTGATGCGCCGTATTTCGATCATACGAAAGTCCTGTTTGCGAGAGGAAAAAGAAAGAAGGCGTTTCTTATGAATATTCACAAACTTTTGTCGCGGCATCTGAAGCGCTCCCCGCTTTCGGGGGATCGTGTGACTGTGTACAAGGTATACTAGGCGCGGTTCGCTCGGCTGGATAAAATGGCGCGTCCATTAGTGTTTCCCTGTATTTTCGCTTGGCCTTGCGGTATTATTGAAAACTTATTTCCCTGAGCATGAAAGCCATTCTTATGTCAGACGTTCCGGACCTGAGCATTGTGATACCGGCACTGGGAGAAGCAGAAAATTTAAAGCTCCTTTTGCCAGAACTACGCAAAGAGATTTATGATGCCGGAATCGCATTCGAGATACTGGTGATCGACAACGGGGCTCCCGATGAGACGGAGGAGGTCTGCCGCGAGCATGGCGCGACCCTTCATACCCAGGAGGAAAAAGGATACGGTGGGGCGCTTCGGACGGGATTTAAGATTGGGCGCGGCAAGCTTATTCTCACTTTGGACGCGGACCTCTCGCA
>JAPYQX010000408.1 GCA_029937135.1 Nitrospinota bacterium | reverse complement strand
GCTTCGCTCCGCTTCACCCTCTGGCCATGGCTGAAAGAGTCTAAGAAGGAGTGGTACCAATATTGAGGGCGGGTCACTGGTATCTCGCGATATCGATACCGTGGCTGACGAGAGTCAGGACCAAGAGCAGAATTTACCTTATTCCCGACTCCAAACTGTTCAAGTAAGTGGGCCAACTTAGTACATGCAAGTAAGCTTGCAAATAGAAATTCAAAGGACAAAGTGTAAAACAACAAGATGAAAGACCCCAAAGAAAAGGGCGCCGGAAATCGTAGCCCGGCCACTCCGCGATAGGCCCTATAAATTTCATACCCTGACCATGAGGAGACTTTCCATGCGCGCGGTTTACGTCGAAAAACCCCACTCCTACGAAGTGACGGATATGCCCGAACCCGAGCCGGGGCCGGATGAGGTGCTTGTGCGCGTCAAAGCGTGCAGCTTTTGCGGATCGGACACTCACCTGATCGAGGGGAAGATGCCCGGTGTGATCTACCCCCTCATTCCGGGGCACGAGTGGACTGGCGAGGTCGTCTCGACTGGCGAGCTCGTGGAGGAGTTCTCCCCCGGCGACCGGGTCGCCACCGAGAGCCACGCAGGATGCGGCCGGTGCCGCAACTGCGTGCGCGGCTTCTACACCATATGCGAGAACTATGGCCGCAAACCCCTTCACCGCCAGATCGGGATGACGGCCAACGGGGGGTTCGCGCAACTATGCGCGGTGCCGGTGAAGCTCCTTCACCGCCTCCCCGGCGACATGCCCTTCACGACAGGAACGCTGATGACGACGGCGGGCACGGCCATCGTCGGCCTGGAGACCTGCGGAATCGAGACCGGCGACCGGGTACTGATTTACGGGGCCGGAGCCATCGGCCTGCTGACGATGCAGTTCGCCCGCTTCCTCGGTGCGGGGGATGTCTGCATCGTGGACACTCTTCCATCGCGGCTCGAGGTCGCCAAGAAACTCGGCGCCGAAATCACCGTGCACGCCGGGACCGAGGATTTGGATATGATACTCGCCGAACGGGGGTGGAAGGGGGGCGCTGACCTCGCGGTCGAGGCGGCCGGCGTCGGGGCTCTCCAGGCCGAATGCATCCGCCGGGTGCGGCGGGGCGGGCGTGTACTCCTGCTCGGAATCACGGCAGGCGAGGAACCCCCCGCGCCCCTGAATCGCTTCTCGCTCGATCAACTCACCCTCTACGGCATCAGGGGCGAGGGAGACTACTCCGTCGAACGCGCGGTCCGCGCCTACGAAAGCGGACGCATCGATAGCAGCCCCATCAATACCCATGTATTCCAACTCGAGGAATTTGAAAAAGGATTCGAGGTGTTCAGCGGGAAAAAAGACAACGCCATCAAGGTTGTACTGGAGTGTTGAGGGGGCGCGGCTATGAATTCGGGACGGAAGGGGCTACTCCTCCCAGATGTCCTTGATTTTACGGAACGCCTCGCTCTGCTCGCCAAGCACTTCGCTCAGCAAGGGATCGAACTGGGTGCCCACGCCATCGAGCATGTATTTCATCGTCTCTTCGTGCGACCACGCCGCCTTGTAGACACGCGGCGAGACGAGGGCATCGTACACATCGGCGATTGCCACGATTCGCGCCGCGAAAGGAATTTCATCTTCCTTGAGCCCCGAGGGATACCCCTTCCCATCCCACCGCTCGTGATGATGGCCGGTGATGTCCACTCCGAGCGAGAGGAAGCTGTCGTCTCCGATATGAGCCTGCGCCTTGCGGACCGTGTCATGGCCGATGCGCGAATGGGTCTTCATCACCCGTACTCCTCGGGTTCGAGGCGGCCCGGCTTGAACAGGATACCGTCGGGAATCCCCACTTTTCCGACATCGTGAAGGAGGGTTGAGAGGCAGAGATCATCCACGTATTCCTTCACCAGAAAATGTGGCCTTCTCTTTTCATCGGCAATCAAAGCCTCGGCGATGATTCTGGCAAACTCCTGCATCCGCCGAAGATGGCCCCCGATGTCCCTCGCCCGCGACTCGGCCAACTCCGCAAGGGAATAAATCGAGGCCTCGGTGATCTCGTCCAGATGGGCAGTCCGCACCGCCACCTCTTTCTCGAGCGCCTGATTCCAACTATCGAGTTTTTCGTTCTGAACCTGAGAGATGATGAGTAGTTCGGCGTTCTCCTTGTTCCGTTGTTCGAGCTTTTCGTTCTGCTCCTGGGTGAGGCGGAGGAGTTCCTCATTCCTCAAGCGCAGGCGAACCTGCTCAAGGCATTCATTCACTGCGCACAGCATATCGTCGAGATCGAAGGGTTTCATGAGGATGCGGTTCACCGCCCCGCGGTTTACAGCGTCCATGGTGACCTAGCCCCTCCAAACCGGTCCATGCTGGAAGAGGTGATTTTCGGTACTCTTTCGGTGTGACCGCCCAATCTTGGGGGGATTTAGATGAGCAAGAAGCGCCATACACCCGAGCAGATCATATCCAAG
>JAPYQX010000407.1 GCA_029937135.1 Nitrospinota bacterium | reverse complement strand
CCTTCCGCGAGCGGTTCGAGGAGGCCGCCCAAGCGATATTGGGCGAGGAGCTGGCCGAATCCGAGCTTTTCCTCGATGCGGTAGTGGATTTGGATGATCTAGAGCTGCCCCTGGTGGAAATGCTTGAGAAAATAGCCCCTTTCGGTTCGGGGAACCCCCAGCCCGTCCTGGCGACCGCCGGGGTCGAGGTGGCCGGAAGGCCCGAGGTCGTGGGGGCGGGCGGAAAACATCTCAAGATGAGGTTGCGGCAGAGGGGCCGCGTGGTTGAAACGATAGGTTTTGGGCTGGGCGGTCTTCTCGATGACGAGGAATTATTGAGCGGAAAGCTCGACGTGGCCTATCACGCGGGCGTGAACCGCTGGCGCGGAAGCGCGAAGGTGCAAATTCAGGTGAAGGCCCTCCGGCCCACGGGGGGCTAGCCCCTCAGGTGGGCGACTAGCCCCTCAGGGTAGCGAGCGACTCCCTGTCGCCGGGTTTCATGGAAAAAGCCGGGAACACGGCATCCCCGAGACCCCGTGTGAGGAGCATGACCTTGATCGCTCCCCCGAGGCCGCCCGGGTCGAGCAATCCCATCGCCCCCCGGCGTTCTCCGGCGGCTTTGGTTCCGCTCCCCCCGCTTTTTTCGATGGTCTCGGAAATTCCGGCGCCCAACAGAAAATGGGTCTGGTCGGTGAACCCGGCCAGGGTGAGGCCTCCGGCTTCGGCGGTTCTGAGGATTGCCGTGAAATCGACGTGGGCGGTGAGGTCGGTTTCGCCGGGGTTTTCGAGAGGATCGTCTATAAGGGCATGGTCCCGGTAGCCGCGAATCGTCCCCTCTCTCCTCGAGGGGTGATAAAGCACCCGGCTGGAGAATCCATAGTCGAACAGCAGCGCCCCGCCGAGGCGCAGATTCCGGGAAACGGATTCAGTCCATTCCATGGCCGCGGGGCAAACTTCCGCCGTCTGGCCGGTCTCTAGTTCGATGCCCAGATCTATAAGCCAGTCACCGAGTTTTTCGTCCGAAAGGGGGCCCTCGCACATCGAGAGTTTCCCGTCCCGAAGCTCGACATGCCGCTCGGCGAGCCCTTCCCCGGTTTGAACGAGGATGTGAACCGGAAGGGCATCGAGATATTCATGGGCGATGACAAGACCATCGAACTGGCCGGGAAGGTTGAAGTTTCCGGGCGCTTCCAGGCGCGCGCCGGGGAGGGCGGGAGCCTCTTTCATCCAGCGCGAAAGACGCTCCCGAATCCTGTCCGAGGCGGAAGCGCTTTGCTCGATCAGGACATATTCGAGCGCGCCGGAGAGGGTGTCCGGGCAGGTGGCCTCTATTTCCTCGAGTAAATCATGGGCCAGCCATCCTTCGCCGGGCCCGAATTCGTATACGCAAAAAGAGGCTGGGCGGCCCATGGCGCTCCATATCTCCTCGGCCTGTCGGGCAAGCATCCGACCAAACCAGGGGCTTTGGTGGGGGCTGGTTTTGAAATCGCCGCCCTGCCCTACGCGGGGCGAGGGTTGGCAGTAGTACCCGCCCTCGGCGTGGTAGAGGGAAAGCGCCATGAAGCGTTTGAATGGAATCGGCCCGCCCCGGAGCTCGGCTTCGAGGGCCTGGGCCAGGGCGGGATGTGCACAAATATTCATGTCCGTTATTATAAAGGGTGTGGGCGCGGAACGGGGGCTTCCCGGGCGCGATTCATCTTGATTCCCTCCGGCGCGCCTTCTATGCTGGCGCCGAATCGGATTTTCTCCGGGAATCACGAGCCTTTCTTTCATTTTAATGTGCCCCGGGATTCAATAAGAGCTTCGGGCCGAAAGGGTAAAGGATGCTGGTTACAGTAAAATGCTTCGCCTGGGCTCGGGAAGTGACGGGCGAGGATGAAATCGAACTCGAAGTCCCCGAGGCGGGTACGGTGAAGGACCTGCGCGAGTCGCTGGGCAATAAATTTCCCGCCTTCGCCGAGCGGATGGAGTCCATCGCGGTATCGGTCAATCAGGAATTCTCCGGAGACTCGCAAGGGGTCTCGGCCGGGGATGAGCTTGCCCTGATTCCCCCGATCAGCGGAGGGGTGTCGTGATCTGCCGAATCGTCGAAAGGCCGGTCGATATGAACACGCTCATCGAGGATGTCGCCGAGGACGACATCGGCGGTGTTTGCACTTTCATCGGGCTCGTTCGGAACCACAGCCGGGGCCAGAGGGTCACCCACTTGGAGTATCACGCCTACCCCGAAATGTCGGAGAAAAAGATGCGCCAGGTGATGGCGGAAATCTCCGAGCGCTTTGGGGTGGATCGAATCGCGATCGAGCACCGGATCGGCACCCTTCGGATTGGCGAGATCGCCGTGGGAATCGCGGCCGCCTCCGCCCACCGGGACGCCTCCTTCAAAGCTTGCCGGTACGCCATCGACCGAATCAAGCAAATTGTCCCGATATGGAAGAAGGAATTCGGCGAAGACGGGGCGGTCTGGGTTGAGG
>JAPYQX010000406.1 GCA_029937135.1 Nitrospinota bacterium | reverse complement strand
ACCCAGGGCCGCCAGCTTTTTTTGGGAAGCGCCGCGAGGGAGTTCAGGAAAACCCCGACTCGCCGGTAACTTTCCGCCGGGGAGGCCTCTTCCTGATCGAGGAATATCGCTGAAAGCTCGGAGGGCTGCATCTCAGTGGCGGAAATGCCGTCTGCCGGTGAATACCATGGCGATGCCGTGTTCGGCGGCGGCTTCGATAACCTCATCGTCGCGCTTCGAGCCTCCCGGCTGGGCGATGGCCTTGACACCGCGCCTGGCCGCCTCGTCCACCCCGTCCCGGAACGGGAAGAAAGCGTCCGAGCCAAGGGCGCAACCCTCGAGCGGAAGCACGGCGCGATTCGCCGCGAGCCTTGAGGAATCCACGCGGCTCATCTGGCCCGCGCCGATGCCGACGGTGCCGTCCTGATCCGCGAGGACGATGGCGTTGCTCTTTACGTGGCGCGAAACGGTCCAGGCAATGCGGAGGGCCTTTTCCTCCTCCGCCGTCAGCCCGCGCGGGGTGACCACCTTCCAGTCGAATTCCTCGGGCGATATACAGTCGGGCTCCTGGACGAGAACACCGCCGGGAACGGCGCGAAGGTCGAGGCCCGCTCTCTTTTGAGAAACAAGGCCGGGAAGCCGGAGGATGCGCATGTTTTTTTTCTTGTGGAAAATCGCGAGCGCGTCCTCGTCGAACTCGGGCGCGATGACCGCCTCGACAAACAACTCGCGCATGGCCTCGGCCGCCGCCGCATCCACCCGGCAGTTGTAGCCGACAATGCTTCCGAAGGCGGAAACCGGATCGCAGGCCAGCCCGCGCTTGTAGGCGGCGGCGGGGGTGTCCGCTATTCCAACGCCGCAGGGGTTCGTGTGCTTGAGGATGGCGCAGGCGACGCCGCCGAGGTCGGCGATTAGCTCGGCGGCGGCGGCCAGATCGAGGATGTTGTTGTAGGAAAGCTCTTTTCCGCCCAGCACCTCGGCGTCCGCGATGGATAGACCGCCCGCCGCGTCGGCGCGATAAAAAGCCGCCCGCTGATGCGGATTCTCGCCGTAGCGGAGGATCTGTATGCGCTCGAATTCGAGCGGCAAGGTTTCCGGAAAGGAATCGCCGCCGCCATCCTGGCCACCGCCATCCTGCCCGGCGTCATCCGGATCGAGGCCGGCCAGGTAGGCATTGATCGCCGCGTCGTAGCTCGAAACATATCCGAAAGCCTTTTGCGCGAGACGCCGCCTGAGGCCGTCTGTGACTTCCTCTCCCCTGGAGATCTGGGCGATTACGGCCGCGTAGTCGTCCGGATCGACGAGGACGGTGATGCGCCCGTGGTTTTTCGCCGACGAGCGGACCATCGTCGGCCCCCCGATGTCGATTTTCTCGACCGCCTCGGCCGGCGTGACGCCGGGGCGGGCGATGGTCTCGCGGAAGGGATAAAAATTCACGGCGACAAGATCAATCGGCTCGATACCGTTGGCTTTCATCTCCTCGGCCTGATCGGGAAGACGGGCGAGGATACCGCCCAAAAGCTTGGGGTGCAGGGTTTTCACCCGGCCGCCCAAAATTTCAGGCTGGCCGGTGTAAGCCGATACGTCCGTGATCGGTATCCCCTCCTCGCGGAGGGCCTTGGCCGTCCCGCCGGTCGAGAGAATCTCCCACCCCGCCTCGCTGAGGGCCTTGCCCAGTTCGGCGGCCCCCCGTTTGTCGCTGACGCTGATGACCGCTCTTTTTGTTCCGCTCATTCCCTAGCTGTCCTCCCGCCACACTTCGTACCCGTCGGAGAGAAGTTTTTGAATCAGAGATTCGAGATGCTCGCGTCCGCGGAGTTCCAGGTAAAGTGTGGAGACCGTATGATTGATGGGCACCGCCGTAGACATTCTATCGTGCTCGATATGAATGATGTTTACTCTTTCGTCAGCCACGATTTTCGACAGGTTCATCAGCGAGCCCGGCACGTCGTGCAGGACGACCTGAATCCGCGCATAGCGGTTCTGAAGCGCCAGACCCTTTCCAATGATTCTCGAAAGCAGGTTCACGTCCAGGTTTCCGCCGCTGATGAGAGCGACGACCTTTCCGCTCACGCGGACGCGCCGGTCGAGCAGGGCGGCCAGCGGGGCCGCGCCCGCCGCCTCGGCCAGCATCCGCTCGCGCTCGAGAAGACTCAAAATCGCCCGCGCCATGCGATCATCGTCAACGGTGACAACCTGATCCACGAGTTCCTGAATCAGCGGAAAACACAACTCTCCCACCTGCTTGACGGCGATGCCGTCCGCGATGGTCTTGATGTCCTGTGTGTTGACGATTTTCCCCGCCTCGAGCGACCGCGCCAGCGAGTCCGCGCCCGAGGCCACCACCCCGATTACACGGACATCGGGACGCCGATTTTTCACGGCCGCCGCGAGACCGGAGATCAGCCCGCCGCCCCCGACGGAGACGATGATGGTCCCGGCCTCGGGAACCTCGTCCAGAATTTCGAGGCCCACGGTACCC
>JAPYQX010000046.1 GCA_029937135.1 Nitrospinota bacterium | reverse complement strand
CTCAAGCCCCGATCCTCCGCGGGACTCTACCGGCGACCGCAAGCGGAAAAAGTTGGTTGTTGGGGTATTTGTGCTCTTTTTAGCGGGTGTAGGTGCACCTTTGGCTATCCAAAAGGTACCCGTCTATCTACAGGCCATTGAAAGCCGCCTCATTCAGTTCAGTAGTTTAATTCCTGCCTTGGACTACTCCCCTTCTGGCGCCGTACCCGAAAAAAGCGACGACGTTCAGGAAGAACTCCTCAAAAAGGCAATTCGTTTTGAAAAAAATGGAAATTTTCCCATGGCGGTGACCCAGTTGGTAAAAGCGGCGAATGTGGAGGGCGTGAAAACACCTTTGGCGCGGTTTCGACTTGCAAAAAATTTCGCACGGCTAGGCCGGCCTGGCGATGCAATCTCTCAGTTGATGACTTTACTGAAAAAAAAACCTGACCATATCGAGGGCCGGGTTCTCTTGGGCGATTTGTATGTTCGCGCGGAAAGTTTTCAAAAAGCCGCATTCGCCTATGCGGAAGCCATTCGATTCGATCCCGCGGATGTTGTCCTCCGGCGGCGGTTGGAGAAGGTCAGGGTTCGCCTGGGAGAAGGAAAGCCGGTGCCGGGAGAGGTGAAAAAAATACCCTCCCTTGAAGCGCTACTGAGTGAGGCGGAAGAACTCCTCGGCGGAAAGAAACCCGTCCAGGCCGCGAAGGTTCTCCGAAAAGGAATTTCATTGGTGCCCGGGGAGCCCCGCCTGTACTTTCAGTTGGGGTCGGCCTTGACTGAAATGTCTGATCGTGGCGGCGCTATTGATGCCTATCAAAAAGTAATTGGTTTGGCTCCTGATTGGCTGGATGCTTATTCCCGTCTTGGGGCTTTGCTCGAAGCCGGGCGGAGGTACAAGGAAGCGATTGTACTCTATCGCCGCGCCGCCGCGCTCCATCCGTCAAATCTGGAAATGTTGGTCCGAACAGCCAGTCTTGAGAGAGCGCGTGGACGCCCGGATGAGGCATATAAGATGCTTTTGAAAATGCGGAAAAAGCATCCGAAATCCAAGGAGATTCTTCTCGAATTGGGAATGTTGTTGTGGGAGAGCGGAAAGGCCGATGAGTCCAAGGAACATTTCAGGGCGGTATTGAAAATTGAACCCAATTCGGCCCCGGCTTTGAACCGGCTGGCGTGGTTTCATGTCGTGGAAGGAAAAAATCTTGAGCGCGGCATAGAATTCTCGAAGCGCTCGCTGGAAATCCGCCCGGACACCCCTCCTTTTTTGGATACCTTGGCGGAACTTTATTTCAGGAACAAGCAGCCCGTAAAATCGATACCTCTCATCCAGCGGGCTATCGAACTGGAGCCCAGCAACCGTTATTACCGTGTTCAATTGGATAAATTCAAAAGGGCCAGTCGATAGGCGGCGTTTCAGTGGAAGAAATCGAATGATTCGATCGATATTGGTTTTAGGAATCCTTGCCTTGACCTTATTGAATGGGTGTACGACCATGCGTAAGACAATGGATTCTATGATCGAAAGCCGGAAGCCGGCCCGAAAATTTCAGGTCGCCCGATTGAATAATATTCCACCGGGAGAGATTTCCGATGGGCGTATTGACGATATCTCGGGAACTAGGTAGCGGCGGAGACGTCATCGGGAAAAAGGTGGCGGATGAGCTGGGCTGGGACCTCCTCGACATAGAGAGTTTCGCCGAGGCCGCCCGTTCCTATGGTTATGTGCGTGCCGAGCTCGAGCGGGTGGACGAGCGGAGCCCCGGCTTCGTGGATAGGTTTTTCAGGGATCGCCAGTTGGTCTATCTCGATATCATGAGGGCGATTGTTTACGAGTGTGCCCTTCGTGATAACTACGTAATACTGGGCCGGGGCGGAAATTCTCTTCTCGCTGGCATCTCCGGGGTGTTTCGGAGCCGAATCGTCGCGCCCGAGGATGTCCGGCGAAAACATCTGACCGAAAACGAAGGAATCAGCGGAGCGATGGCGGAGGAGTTTATCCGCCACAACGATCAGGAAAGAAAGTCGTATACGCGCTATTTCTTTAACATCCGTTGGGGAGACCCGGGTGGTTTTGATGTTGTTTTGAATACCGGCTTCTTCGAGGAGGAAGCCGTTGTCCGGATGCTCGTCAAATTCATGAAGCGCGATAAACTTGTCCAAAACGCGCCGTCCTCGTCCGAGGATCTCCGAAACCTTTCGTTCGCGCAAAAGGTGAAGGCGGTGCTGATGACGGATGACCGTATCGACGCCAGTGGAATTTCCGTGGAATGCCCCGCCGCCGGGCGGATGCTTTTGCGCGGGCGCGTTAACAGCGATGACGAAAAGGACCTGTCGGAGAGTATTGCCAACTCCTTTGAGGGTGTGGAATCATTAGAGAGCGAATTGGTCGTGATGCCGCCCATCGAGGGGTGGTATCCCGTATGAGTGGGCGCATGGAAGCTTTGGTGTTGAGATTATTGAGTTCCGGCGGGAGGTGCGTGAGGGGAGGGGTGTTCCTCGCGGCGGCATCGATTCTCCTTTCCGGTTGCGGATATATTGTCCAGTCGAGCAGGTACGAAAAAGACACCAAGGCATCGAGCGCCAAGGTCGAATTCATCCGAAAACAGCTCCTCGCCCATACCCAGATTCTTCAAAATCACGGAAGGTCAATAAACGAAGTTCAGCTTCAGCTTCTCGATATCGCCTCCAGTGTCAAAAAACAAAGGGGCTTCGCACCGGCAAGGTCTTCCGCGAAATCGAAAAAATCCTCGCGGGCGATGCGCAAATCCGCGAAAAAGGGCGCGCGAAGCGGCAGGAGATTGATGGGCGACCATCCCATCGGGAAGTCTCTGTTCGTGCGGGCCTCGTATCGCGGTCTTCCTCTGAATTATGCCGAGGGCTACCGGAAGCCTCGGGGCAAGCGATTCCCCTACAAACTTCCTCCCGGTACGCTGGTCGAGGTCCTCTCGATCGATAACCGGGGATTCACTCGCATTTTGGTGAAATCCGGACGCTGGAAGAAAAGGAAAATGTGGGTGAGAACCCGTTGGCTGGTCGTTAAAATGAAATCGCGGAGGAAGAAGGGGTAGCCCGCGAGGTGAATTCACGCAATTGCCTTTAATCCCTCCGCCAGATCGTCCCGCAGCGCTTCGAAATCCTCCAAACCCACGGAATAGCGAATAAGACCGGGGACTACCCCTCGGGCTAGTGCACCCTCGAGACCGATGTCGGCATAGGCCATCCGGGAGTGGTGCTCGGCCTGGCTCTCGGTGCCGCCGAATCCGGCCGCCAGCACAGGTATCCTTAGTGAATCGATGAGCCGGTCCGCGGCCTCGGGGCCCCCGTTAAGCTCGAAGCTGAACAAGCCGCCGAACGCTGCCATGAGCTTCCGGGCGGTTTCATGGTCGGGGTGCGATTCGAGGCCGGGGTAATGGACACACTTGATCTGCTTTTGTCCGTTGAGAAATTCTGCGAGACGAAGCGCCGTCTCGGATTGCCGCTCTACCCTGACTCCCAGGGTTTTCATTCCCCGGTCGAGAAGAAATGCCGTATGAGGGCTGATCACCGCACCCAACAAAGCCTGTTGTTCGAGCAAGGCGTCGATGAAAGGTTGGGAGCCGGAGACGGCGCCGGCGAGCAAGTCGTTGTGACCTCCGAGAAATTTCGTGGCGCTATGAACGACAAGGTCCGCGCCATGCTCGAGGGGCCGGAGGAGAACGGGCGATGCTATCGTGGAGTCCACAACCAGTTTCGCGCCGCGGCCGCGGGCCCATTCCGCGAGTCTCCCCAGCTCGGGAACCCGCATAGTGGGGTTCGACGGAATTTCGGTGAACAGCACGCGAACCGGACTTTCACTCACTTTTTCGAGGACTCGGATGGTGTTTTCGGGCAGTATCTCGACATCCACCTTGTAGCGGGAAAGAAGGGATTCGGCGAAATCCCTCGTGTGGCGGTAGGTCTCGCCAAGGAGGATGAGTCTCGCCCCCGGGCCGAGGAGCGCCCAGAACACCGATGAGACGGCGGCCATGCCGCTTGCATAGAGGAGGGACGCATCGGCCCCCTCAAGGCCTGAAAGACGTGATTCGGCCGCGGCTAAAGTGGGGTTCCCGTAGCGGGAATAAAAATATCCCTTGCTCTCTCCGCCGTGAAACGCGGCAAGGTCGGCCGCGCTGTCGAACGTGAAAGTCGCGGTTTGAAATATTGGCGTGGGCAGGGAGTTTTCTGCGTTCCGGCGCCCCCGCCCGGGCTCAATCTTGTTTCCGCCCGTGGGCGGCTCCGTTGTTTCAGGATCTTTAGATGGCTCGCTCATTGGAGTTCCAGGGTTTTTCAGGGTAGTCAGGTAACAGAAATCGAATCGAGTTGCTTTTCGACCGCTTCCTGCACGGTACCGATATCATTGGGAAGTTCGATGGGCGAATTGGCGTAGCGCGCATCCAGGCCCTCGATTTTCCTTTCGTGGTATCGAACCTTGAATTCCGTGAATTTCAGGCCGTGCGCCGTGGAGATAACAGCAACACGATCACGGGCGCCCACTTCGCCGCGGGCGATGAGTTTTTGAAGAACGGCAAGCGCCACGCCGGTGTGCGGGCAGTTGTACATGCCGGTTCGATCGGCCTGGGCCGATGCGTTCGCAAGTTCTTCCTCGGAGGCCTGCTCCACCACGCCGTTGAATTGCTTCAGGATGCGGATGGCGCGCTCGATACTCACCGGATTCCCAATCTGGATAGCGCTGGCGAGGGTCGTCTTCGCCTCGACAGGCTCGTATTCCTTGAAACCCGTAAGGTAGCTCTGGTAGAGCGGATTCGCGTTTTCCGCCTGGGCGCAGACGATTCGGGGCAGGTGATCGATCAGCCCCAAATCCTGCATCATCAAAAATCCCTTTCCGAGTGCGCTCACGTTCCCCAGGTTTCCTCCGGGGATAATAATCACGTCGGGCAATTCCCAGTCGAACTGTTGGGCAAGCTCGATGCTGATCGTTTTTTGCCCCTCGAGGCGGAGCGAATTCATGCTGTTCGCCAGATAGATGCCCTGCTCTTCCGCCACCTTTTGCACGATCTTCATGCAACCGTCGAAATCGGTGTCCAGCGCCATGACGGTGGCGCCGTTGGCGATGGGTTGAATAAGCTGGGCCGTTGAAACTTTGTCCCGGGGCAAAAAGACGATTGCAGGGATGCCGGCTGCAGCGCAATAGGCGGCCAGTGCCGCCGAGGTGTCTCCGGTCGAGGCGCAGGCGATGGCGCGAATTTTTCTGCCGTCGGCGATCATTTGCCGGGCGGCGGATACGAGGACGGTCATCCCCAAATCCTTGAACGACCCGGTGTGACTGTTGCCGCACTGTTTTATCCAAATTTCGCTGATTCCCAGCTCCCGGCTCAGGCGGTTGGCCCAAAAAAGGTTGGTTCCGCCTTCGTAGAAGGAGATGATGTTGTCATCCTCCACGAGGGGCATGACCCATTCTTTTTTCCCCCAGACGCCGCTGCCGTAGGGCCAGATATTCCGCTTATAACGATCATCGAATAGATGGCGCCATTCCGAGGCGCTTCGGGTTCTGAGCGCGTCGATGTCGTGGACCACTTCGAGAAGTTGGCCGCAGTCCCTGCACCGGTAGATGGCGTCGAAGACCGAATAGGTGGCCCCGCAATCCTCGTTAATGCACTGAAACCAGCAGTTATTTTCCATGACCTGTCCGTTAGAAAAAAATTCAGCGTAACTGCCTGAAAGCGAGGGGATTATGGCAGAGCGCGCCCCGGCCCGCAACGATTTGTCCTTTTTTCCGCCGAAAGCCAATCAGGCGTGGCATCGAAGCCGTTGGGCGGGAGTGGAATATATCCGAATTCGGCCTTGAGAAAAGGCTTTGGGTCCCTTCCCGTCGGGGGAGACGGCCGGGGAGCCGGGCGGTGATACAATGAAGTGATTGGTGTTTTGAAACCAATTTTCATTCCATTCGCGATTTCATTTGCTAGATAATTCAAGTGAAGGAGTTCAACAGATGAAAGCACCCCGGATTCGAGTGCCCCACCCCGGCCCGAAAACCCGTGAGCAGCTTGAGCGGCTCGGCCGGTATGAGGCAAAGGCGGGATTGTCGTCGGGGATGACCCCGGACACGGTGATGGTTGAGCGTGCTCTGGGCGCCGAGGTCGAGGATGTGGACGGAAATATTTTTCTCGATTTCGTGTCCGGATTCGGCTCGCTCAACGCGGGCCACTGCCATCCGAGGGTCGTCGAGGCCGTGCGGGAGCAGGCTGGGAAACTGCATCAGGCCATGTCGCTGGGCTCGAGGGTTCGCCTCGACCTCGAGGAAAAAGTCCTCTCGCTGGTGGGTGGGTCGTCGCCCAGGAAAATTCTTTTCGGCGCCTCGGGCAGCGAGGCCGTCGAGACGGCGATCAAACTCGCCCGCCGGGCCACCGGGCGGCATGAAATCGTGGGGTTCACGGGCGGATTCCACGGGCGCACCCTCGGGGCCCTTCCATTCATGGGCCGCAAGTCCCAGCGCGAGGGGCTGGGGGCGCTCGTACCGGGGGCGCACCATGTTCCTTTTCCTTATCCTTACCGGAGTCCTTTCGGCCGGAGCCCGGAGGAATGCGCCGAAGGGACGATCAACTATATCGAGGAGTTCTTGAAAAATCCGGCGAGCGGGTGGGGCGAGGTGGCTGCAATCATGATTGAGCCCGTTCAGGGAAACGGGGGGATGATTCCGGCTCCTCCGGGGTTTCTCCGCGCTCTCCGGGAGCTCTGCGACCGCCATGGAGTTTTGCTCATCTGCGATGAGGTGATGAGCGGTTTCGCGCGGACGGGCAGGATGTTCGCCTACCAGCACGAAGAAGGGGTCGAACCCGATCTAATCGTCTTGGGAAAATCCCTTTCGGGGGGGTTGCCCCTTTCGGCCTGCGTGGCCAAATCGGAAATTGCTGACGCCTCCCCGCCGGGAAGCGAGACGGGCACCTATGCCGGCAATATCTTGTCCTGCGCCGCCGGGCTCGCCTCCATCGCGGTCTACGAGGACGAAAATCTGGCCGGGCGGGCCGAACGGCTGGGGGCCTATTTTCTCGACCGGCTCGGGGAACTGGCCGAGCGGCATCCCGTGGTGGGCGAGGTTCGCGGCCGGGGGCTCATGGTGGCCGCGGAGCTTGTCTCGGACCGCCAGACGCGGGAGCCTTTGCCAATCGCGAGGGAGGCGAGCATGTTGGCCGTGAAAAAGGGGCTATTTCTCTATCCGGGCGGGCACTATAAAAATGTACTGGCTTTCATGCCGCCGCTCGTCACCGATGAGGCGCAAATCGACGCAGCGGTGGAGATTGTGGACGAGGTCCTTCTTGAGCTCTCTGGGAAAGTTCGAGAGGTCAGGTAAATTTAGGGCGTATCACTGGGGTATAGCTTCTTTGTGCTAGACTTTCAGGGATAATTGGTCTCACTTCCCCGCCGCCGGAAGTTAATTAAGGTGTTCCTATGAATGGATTCCGCCCGAAGACAAAAAAAAGACGGGGACTCTACGGCACGCTTCTCCTCGCGGGTTTGGCCCTATGGGGGCTTTTGAGCGTCCATTCACTCCTTGCCCAGGGCAAGGGGCCGATTCTCGTTATCGATGTGGAAGACGCCATTTCACCCGGTTCGACCTCCTATGTGAATTACGGCTTGGAAGAGGCCAGTAAGCGCGGAGCCCAGCTCCTCGTTATCCGGCTGGATACGCCGGGCGGACTGGTTTCGAGTACGCGGGCCATCGTTAAGGCGATATTCGCTTCCCAGGTTCCCGTGGTTGTGTTTGTCGCGCCTGGCGGCGCCCGGGCCGCTTCGGCCGGAACTTTCATCACGATGTCGGCCCACATCGCGGCCATGGCGCCAGGGACGAATATCGGCGCCGCCAGCCCTGTCGGGGGCGGCGGAAGCCAGATCAAGGGCGACATGCGGAAAAAGGCGATGAACGATGTGGCCGCCTTTGCCCGGTCCGTCGCCACCCGAACCGGCCGAAACGCGGAATGGGCGGAGAGCGCGGTTCGCGAGGCGATGTCCGTTGACGAGGCCGAAGCCTTGAAACTCAAGGTGATCGATCTCGTGGCGGTGGACGTAAAATCGCTTTTGCTTGCCCTGGACGGGCGCAAGGTCAAGCTCGCCTCGGGCCAGGAATTAACCCTTTCCACCCGAAGAGCGCCGGTGGTGGTCCTGGAGCGTACCTGGCGCGATAAAGTGCTCTCGCTTCTGAGTGATCCCAATATTGCCTACATTCTCATGTTGCTGGGGATGTATGGCCTTTTCTTCGAGCTTTCGAACCCCGGGAATATCTTGCCCGGCGTGGTGGGGGCCATCAGTATTCTTCTTGCGCTTTATGCGATGAAAGTGCTTCCGATCAACTATGTGGGCCTCCTTTTGATGGGGTTGGCCGTTATTATGTTCCTGCTCGAGATTAAGGTTGTGAGCTATGGAGGCTTGACGATAGGCGGGGTCGTGGCGATGACGCTGGGCTCGGTCATGTTGATCGATTCGCCCGAGCCTTACCTTCAAATCAGTCTTACCGTGATTCTGCCCGCCGTGGCCGGAACCGCGATATTTTTCGTGTGGATAGTCGGTTTGGGATTCAGGGTTCAGCAAACGCAGCCCGTAAGCGGAATGGAAGGAATGATCGACCAGATCGGTGTCGTGCGTTCCGCCGATGATGAACAAATGAAAATATTTGTTCGCGGTGAGCTCTGGACGGCGGATTCCGATGAGGCAGTTCAACCGGGCGAGAAAGTCCGGGTTCTTTCAATCGATGGTCTCAGGCTCCACGTTACCAGGGAGGATGGACAGAAATGAGCTATACCTTGATCGTCTCTGTTGCGATTGTGGGTCTGTTTTTATTCAGCTCGATTCGGGTGCTCAACGAATACGAGAGGGCTGTGATTTTCCGGTTGGGGAGATACCTCCGTACGAAGGGACCCGGCCTCATTATCGTGCTTCCGATAATCGATCGGTCGGTCAAAATCAGTCTTCGCCTGGTGACGATGGATGTCCCGTCCCAGGACATCATCACCAAGGACAATGTGTCCGTGAAAGTCAACGCGGTCGTTTATTTCCGGGTTCTGAACCCCCAACATGCGGTTATCGAGGTGGAGGATTTTTTATATGCCACCGGGCAATTGAGCCAGACCACCTTGCGAAGCGTTCTTGGGCAAATGGAACTCGACGATCTGCTCTCGGAGCGCGAGAAAATTAATGCCCAGTTGCAAACCCTCCTCGATCAGGCCACCGACGCCTGGGGCGTGAAGGTGACAAACGTCGAGGTCAAGCATGTGGACTTGCCCACGGAGATGCAAAGGGCCATCGCGCGCCAGGCCGAGGCCGAACGCGAGCGGCGGGCCAAGGTGATACATGCCGAGGGCGAGTTCCAGGCCAGCGGGCGCCTCGCCGAGGCCGCCACGATAATAGGAACGGCGCCGGGGGCGCTTCAGTTGCGCTTTCTTCAGACGCTCTCCGAGGTGGCGACGGAAAACAATTCCACCATCATATTTCCGCTGCCGCTGGATCTTCTCCGGCCGCTCATGGGTATGCCGGAGATGGTAGGCGGCGGTGGCGGTAAGGAATTGCCGGATGGAGAAGATAAATCATCCGAGGACGATTGATTATAGGGCGGATGCAGGGTGCCCTGGTTGAATAGGGATTCAGCGGATCGAATTTGAATTAGTATCTTCGCCGCCTCCGCCGCGGACGGAAGAGGGGAGGGCGGTCGAACGGATCTTTGTCATTGAATAAATCCTCTTCGTCCGGGTCGCGAAAGGAATCGCCCCAAATTCCCCTTTTGAATGATTTGGCGAATTTCTCGGCTTCCAGGAGTTTTTTCCGGTAGCGAACGTTTGGATGCTTGATGATCGCCCGGCCAAATCCGCGTAGCAGGATCAGGGTATTCACCATGGTCCCGTCGTTAAGAAATACATAGTATCTCGCCTGCCCGTATGTATCGACCAGTTTTTTGTCGATCTCGAGCTTCACTGTTTTTCCTTCAAGCAAATTCCGCAAAAAGGCGAAAGATTCTTTCCCCCCGCGCGCGCTCCGGGAGGGGGATGTCACACCGATCAGGGCCCCCCTCATTCCGGCGCCTACCTGGAAGCTGTAGCCGTCGAACACACGGGTGATTTTGGCGGATAATCGTTTTTCGGATTTTAGCGCTGCCTGCGTGGCCGGGGGGCCGGGAATAAAAAAATGCGCGGCCAGGATAACCGCCATGAATGCTCGTCGGTACAGTGT
The DNA here is from genome assembly GCA_029937135.1 of Nitrospinota bacterium. GTDB lineage: Bacteria > UBA8248 > UBA8248 > UBA8248 > UBA8248 > UBA8248. The sequence goes on along the minus strand of JAPYQX010000046.1, from coordinate 3,138 downwards.
ACTGCCCTCCCCAAATGTTTGGGTGATGCGGGGACACTTTTTTGAAATTGGTGCAAACGGTGATTTTCGCTCCCATTTGGATTCAGGGCTAATGGGGGATAATAGACCGTTTTTGCATTCCGGAGGGGCCGGTGAGCGGGATTTGTTTCCCGGGAATTCTATTCCGGCAAAAATTTTATTCAAAGGGAAATTTTTTTCAGGGGCCAGGCGAAATTTTCGATCCCGGCGAACTACGAAAATAACGTAAGTGATTGCTTGTTAAGACATTAGAATTTTTAGGAGTCTGGCACGAGTCCTGCCACTCTCTGGAGCGTGCGGGGGGATATCCCTCTGCCGCGGACAATGGATATGTCCAGGATCCCCCCGATGGGCTACTCCCCCCGAGGGACTATCTCCCGTAGGGACATATCCCGGGGGGACATATCCCGAGAGATTCCATGCAGCGAAGGCAATCCCGGCCTGGCCATGGGACAATTCAGGAGAGGGTGCAAATGAAACGAATGATGTCAGGATATTCCGTCCGGGTGATGGTTTCTGTGGTCATCTTGAGCTTCATTCTGACCGGCGCGAGTTTTTTTGCCAATAAGGCTGAAGCCAGGAGAAAAAATATTCCCGTAAAGAGTATTCCGAAAAAACGAATCCCCAAGGTGAAAACTATCGCCAGGCGCCTGCGTACAACAAGCGCTCGCGCAAGAACCGCCGCCTCGTAATCGAGGCGCGCCGCTCAAACCGCCAGCTTCGAAGGACAGGCACCGCCTACGAAGACAATTAAGGGCTCCCGTTCCGATACCCCGCTTTTTGGGCCTTGGAGACGGATGGAAACGTAACCCTCCCGGCGAAGCAACGGAGGTTTTCATACGGCTGGGTTTTCAGCCGGTAATATAGTTTTCGGTCCGGATCCGCCAGGACCATTCCGCGTTTTTTGCCGCGGGGGCGGCTCGGCGGCAATTTCCAGATTCCCCGTTTCGCCCGGCGGGCCTTTCGCTCCGCCGCTTTGATTTCGGTTTTCCGGAAAATGTCGGGCGGATAAAACTTCGCCCGGGCCAAACCGCGTGCCGCCAGCTCCGCGTTCACAAAAAGCCTGGGCCGGCCTTTTTCATCCGGTAAATATACGTATCTGAGTTTTCAGCCGTATCGGTCTAAATCCTTCACATCGGTCTCGAGAATTACCAATTTCCCCTCAACCAGCTTCCGATTAGCACTGGTTGCCTCCTTTCCCATGCATTCCACGGGCCGCCGGGGATGACGGGTTTCCGGGGTGTCAATCCCGATGTACCGTACTCTCCACCCTTTTTGCGTTACGACGGTATCACCGTCGATGACCCTCTCTATCCGCGCCATTTAGTATCTATCAGAGGCAGAAAATTCTTCGCCCCGTGTGGTATCGGGCGCCCCGATTAAACCGCATACAATCGCGGCGGTTAATATCAATTTTCTGGTCATGGGTGGCGATCTTGTGTGGGGGGGGGCTGTGGGCGGAATGTATATCTAATATACAATAATTACTACACAAGTAAAATATTGATTCATGGGGAATTCGGGCGGGGCGGCTTGCGGAAGGTGGTTAGAGAGTGGCGGTTAGAGGGTGGAGATAGCGGACGGTGGTTACAGGGCGAGAGAAACTATCCGAAGTAATACAGTAATTAGCTGATGAATTAAAGAGTTATGGCAAAGGCGGCCTCGGCGCGGGGTTTGCTTTGGTGTCATTCTGAATCTTTCGGCTGCAATCAGGACAGGCTCCGCGAAGAATTCGCTGGCCGAGAGTAATTCTTCTTTCCCTCTCAGGCAGCCTCCTCACCTTTTGCCCGGAGCCTCCTCACTTTTCGCTCGGAGTTACCTCGCTGGCGCTTGGGATGAATAAAACTTTGTATCTTGAGCACAGCCGAAGGGCACGGGGTGAGAGAGCGTAAGCCCTCTCCTTGGGACCAGAATCATTTTCCAGCCATACAACCCCCGTTCCCGCTATTTTGGACCCCGGCCTTCCCGGGCAAATTCGCCGGGCGGGGTGTCCTGCGTTTCGCCTATTGACGCAAGGGGCGTTGACGCCGGGGGCGGATTGGTGGAGTTTGGGTAAAATTAAAATTCATGGTTTTGACTTGAGCGAGGGCGGCTTTCGGGGCGGACCGCGTTTCAGGAGAATAGAATGCCAAGGATATCGGAACTTAGGGAAGGCGAGAAATTCGATGGGTATTTCCGAATCCGGGAATACGGCGAGCGGGAAACGAGAAACGGGAAAAAATATCTTGATTTGATCCTTGAGGACCGCTCGGCCGCGCTTCCCGCGAAAGTGTGGGAAGCCGGGGAGCAGGTGCTCGGTGTGATCGAGCAAGGGGATTTCGTCAAGGTCCGCGCTTCGGTGGAGTCCTACAAGGGAGCGCTTCAGCTCCGTGTGCAGAAAATTCGCAAGGTCAATGACGAGGATTTCGAGGAGGGTTTCCGGCCAGAGGACTGCGTCGAGCAAACCCCCTTCGATATTGATTCCATGTGGGCTGAAATCCGCCAGATTGCTCTCGCATGCCATCCAGTGGTGGGTGAGTTTCTTATTTCTATATTTGACCGTTACGAGGAAAAATTCAAATCCTGGCCGGCCGCCTTGCGGATTCATCACCCCTACCTCGGGGGGCTTTTAGAGCATACCCTCTCGGTCACGAAAACCTGCCTGTATTTGGCTGACAAATACGATGTTTCAAAAGATCTGCTCATCGCCGGCGCGATGTTGCACGATATCGGAAAAGTGGATGAGCTTTCGGCCAGCGGCGGGATTTTCTACACCGATGGTGGAAGGCTACTGGGGCATGTGGTTATGGGCAGGGATATCGTCCGTGATCATGCCAGGGAATACGGAAAATTGCCCGGGGATTTTCTCCTCCATATCGAACATCTTATCCTCGCCCACCAAGGGCAACTCGAATGGGGAACAGTGAAGGTGCCGATGACGCCCGAGGCGTTGCTACTTCATTATGCCGATGATATCGATGCAAAATTTAATCTTGTCGTGCGCACGATTGAGCTGGACCGGGGCGATGAGCCCTTTACGAGCCGAAATTCAATTATGCAGCGGTCTTTTTTCAAGGTTCGCCCCTTCCTCCCGCCGGTTTCGGAAGGAGAATCCTTCCCCGGGGCCTCATCCGTTTCGGA
>JAPYQX010000405.1 GCA_029937135.1 Nitrospinota bacterium | reverse complement strand
CGGGTAGAGCCTGCAGGCCGAACTTCCATCCCGGGAAATTCCGTACCGGGCGCTGCCCTTCGGGGCACGGTGGCGCAATCCTCGGGCGAAGCCTCGGACGAGCCCCCCCTCGACGCCGTGCTCACCGGGGTGATCACCAAGTACCGGAACCGCTCGCACGGGGCCCTCCTCGGCGACAAGGGCCCCCACGTCACCTACACCGCTTATCTCGTCAGCACGAGGAGCGGCGAAATCCTCTGGGAGGCGTCCTTCAACGAGGAGCAGATTTTCCTGTTGGACAACCTCCTCCTGTTTGCCCGCTACGCCGAGCACGGGCTTCTCTGGCAGCGAAACGACCAACTCGCCAGGAGCGGGCTCAAGCGTGTCCTCGCCACTTTTCCCGGACTTAAAGAAAAGCTCGGGGAAAAACTCGAAACCAGGCCTCAGACTCCCGGATCTTAGACCCCAGAATCCTGACCCCCGAGGTTTTAAACCATAGGGTTCCAGTCCACAGGGCCCCGAACCAGAAAAACCGCGACGCGGCGGCTATTCAGACCCCGGAAAACCGGCCCCAGACCCCGATTAAGGTGTTTCATTGAGCGGCTTCATCCAACTACAATAAAAACAATACGTTCTTCAGCAGCCCCTCCGCCGCGGGATTGCCGATCATGCCGTTGTTCTCTCGCCCCATTCTTCGCAAGCGAATCATTATTCCAAGGGGCACCCTTTTTGCCTGCGCCCTCTCCCTGGTCGTCTTCGCCGGGGGCAACCCCTTCGCCTGGGCCGGCCAGGCCGCCCCGCCACCCGGAGCGGCCCCTCCGCCGGGGGCGCAAGGGCCTCCTCCCATCACAGGCGATATCACCCGCACCCCCCTCCCCCCCCAGCGGGGCGGGCTGATCGATCCCCTCCGCAGGGGCGCGAAAATGTCCGCCGAGGAGGCTCGTCTCAGCCGCCGCAGATGCGAGCGCGCGAAGTACATCGTCGCCCAGGCGAACGACTTCGAGGACGAGAGCGAGCTGACGATCCAATACTTCAAACAAGCGCTCGACCTTTGCCCCGGCCACCCCGAGGCCAATTTCCGGATGGGCGTCATCTCCTACAATAAAAAACAGGTGGATACCGCCATCGGTTTCTTCGAGCGGACCATCAAGAGCGACCCGGAATTCGTGGACGGCTACTACAACCTGGGAATCATCTACCGGAAGCAAAAGAAAACGGAGAAGGCAAAGGAATACTTCAAGCTGGCCACATCAAAGGACAAGACCGACCCCCTCTCGCTCTACAACCGCGGGGTCATCGAATACACGGCCCTCGACCGGATCGCGGCGCAGGAGACCTTCAAGAGCGCCATCTCATCGGATCCGAGCCTGGCCGAGCTCCATTTTTTCCTCGGCGCCATGTACCAGGAGCAGGGAGAGCGGCAACTCGCGAAAAAAGAACTGAGGGAGACCATCCGCCTGAATCCCAAGCTCGCCCTTCCGAGAGTGTTCCTCTCGGCCATTCTCGAGACCGAGGGCGAGAGCCGGGAGGCACAGCGTGAACTCGACACCGCCATCTCCCTCAGCCCCGCCTCGGTCAACGTCGGCTACGGGCTAGAGGAGTTTTACTTCAAGGAGGGGAAAAACAACGATATCCTCACCCATGTCCGGAAGCGCAAGAAAAAGGCCCCCAAGGCGCTCATAGCGCGGGCGATACCGGTGAAAAAGATTCCCGCACCCGCACTGGAAACCAGAGCTCGGACGCCGGAGGATTCGGCCAGGGGACCGAGGCAATGGAGATTCCCGCCGGCAGGGTGCCTCCCGGCAGGGTGATTCCCGGCAGGGAGGCCAGGGAGGAGCAGATCAACCTCAGCCAGCCCGGCACCTACCGGGTGCGCCCCGGCGACACTATGGCAAAAATTGCAAGGCGCTTCGGCACGACCTCGGCGATTCTGATGGGGCTCAATACCACCCGCATCGAACACCCCACCGTCCTCGACACCGGGAGCGTCATCCGAGTACCCGAAAAACCAGGGTCCGGAAAAAAATCCGTAAAAAACGGCGCCGCGTCCGTCGCGCGAAGAAAAAAAGAGCCGCGCGGCGAAAAACGCGAAAGGGGCGGGCCGGGAATAAATCCTATCGAACCCACCGTGTCCGGCGCGGCGACACGCTGCTCAAAATCGCGCGCCGCTACAAGACCAGCGCCAAGTTGTTGATGCGGATCAACCGGACCACCATCGAGCATCCGAGCTTCCTCGAGGTCGGATCGAAGATTAAAATTCCGTCTTCCAAGAAAAAGAGGAAAAAGCGGAGACGGAAAACCACTCTGAAAAAAAGCGCCGAAAGAGAGCCCCGAAGAAATCCACACCAGCCAATAAAAAGGCTTCCTAGACCTCAAGCTTACTGACTTCGAGCTTTCCAGCATTCAAGCTTTTTAACCTTCGGCGGCCCCCTGACTCCTGGCCTCCAGCCCGTAAGGGCAATGGCGAAGCACCGGGCACTCTTCACAGCCG
>JAPYQX010000404.1 GCA_029937135.1 Nitrospinota bacterium | reverse complement strand
GGGGGGCACGTCATTAATCTTCTTGACAGAGCCAGGCATGCTAATTAGTATTGCTCATTCTAATTGCTTATTTCATAGCCCATGGAAGCGAATTGTCGCTTTCCCGGTCGTTTCTTCGCCTCACCAGAGAGATTTCATCCGGAATATTGGATGCTCCTCTTGCACGAGGTTGAAGAGTCAACTCAAGGCAACAGGAAGATAGGAGGGAAGACCGTAATGAGTCGATTAAACCGCAGATCGTTCCTGAAAAGTGCAGGCCTCATCGGCGGCGTCGTGGCCGCCCAGACCGCCCCGCCGTTCCTCAAGGAGGGTCTAGGCGCCAGGCCAATCAAGTGGGGATCGATCCACCCCACCACCGGCCCCTATTCCACCGAGGCATTCGACCAGGTTGAGGGCGTCCGCATCGCCATCGACGACATCAACAAAGAAGGCGGCATCGACGGCCGAAAGGTCAAGCTTCTCTTCAGGGACGATCAGTTCAAGTGGGACCAGGTGACTGTCCACGCCCTCGATCTCCTCGACAACCATCGCGTCGATTTCCTCGCCGGCTCGATGGTCGGCCCCGAGGAAATGCGGCTCAACGGCTTCTCGAAAAAACGTAAGATCATTTATGCGAACTATCCGCAGCACATTATCTCGACACCGGGCAACGCGTCGAAAATGTCCCCTCTTTTCTTCACCGCGAATACCACGCCCTACCAGCTCGCGGCGAGTTCCATTACCTACATCGCGAAGAACAATCTGGGTAAGAAGATCCACTGCCTCTTCGACGACTACATCTGGCCCAAGATGTTCGTCCCCGCTTTCAAGAAACTAACGAAACAATATGGCCTCAGTTGGGACGAAAACCGCTCCATCTCGTGGGTGCCTTTTCCGACCTCGCAGGACTATTCGGCCACTTTCCCGAAGATTCTCAAGGAAAAACCCGATATTCTGTATTCTTTGAATTGGGGGGCGAGGCAGGTGGCGTTCATCAAGCAGATGAGGGAAGCCGGCCTGGACAAGAAAATGAAAGTCATCGTCGGCGCAACCGAAATCACGATGCCCGAAGCCGCCGGACCCGGCTCCTACGAGGGACTCAACGCCGCCATGATGTGGCACCCGAGTTTGGCCAGCAAATACCCGAACGCGAAGATACTGAACGACAAGTTCCTCGCAAGAAGAAAGCGCCCCTGCTCGAGCTATGGCATGCTGGCGCACGATCTGACCCGGCTGATTCTCGATACGGCCAAGGAAACCAACCTCTACAAGCCCAAGGACCACTTCAAGCTCGCCAGGCACCTTGAGGGCAGGAAGTTCCAGTACAGCAAAGGACAGTGCTCCATCCGTCCGTGCGATCACGTCTGCATTTCCGAAGTGTTCGTCGTGAAGGGAAAATCCAAATCGGAAATGAAGCACGCGATGGACCATCTAGAGGTAGTTGGCAGTTCGGGTGGCGAGGCGAACACCGTTTCGTGCTCGGACAAAGGTTATAAAACGTCTTCGCGGGCAAGCGAAACCAGAACCAGCGGCTAACAGATTATTGCGGACCAGGGTGGCCGCGAAACGGCCACCCTGGTCATTTTCTTGCTCCTCGCCTGCAACATGATTAAAAGAGAATCGTTACAAATCGGTTCGTCGCCATAAAACAACCTTTGAAGAAAGGGCGGTGCTTTGCCTGTAACCGGCGGAGTTGAATTCTCCGAGTTTGTTCAGCACCTTTTCCTGGGTCTCGTGCAGGGCTCTTTCTGGGTCCTGCTTGCCCTCGGCCTTTCCATCATCTTCGGCTTGATGGGAATCATCAATTTCGGGCACGGCGTTTTTTATATGCTCGGGGCCTATGTTGGATATACGGTCATCATCACATTTACCGACTTTCTCGGACCGAACCTCTCCTTTATCGCCGCCCTGATTCTGGTTCCGATTGTGATGTTCTTCATCGGTTCCGTTTTGGAAAAATACGTCGTCAGCCGGATTTACAACACGGAGAACGAACGGTTCTCCGGTGTCCTGATCATGTTCGGTTTTTCGATTTTCCTTCCCGACTTCGTTCGGTTGATCTGGGGGCGGCCCGGCAGGCCGCTGAACATCCCACCCATGTTTCAATTTTCCATAATAAAAACCGGCATGCTGGACATCAGCGCGTACCGAAGTTTCGCCATCGTCACGACCGCCATCCTGGTCCTGCTCCTTTGGCTGCTTATCTACCGGACGAATCTGGGAATGATGATTCGCGCGGGAACGAACAACAACACCATGGTAAAAGTTCTGGGAATCAACGTTTCGAAAATCTGGCGGCAAACGTTCGGCCTCGGAATCGCCCTGGCCGGGTTTTCGGGAATCATGATTTCACCGCTTTATTCGGTTGACGCCACGATGGGCGAGTTGATCCTCGTGCAAACTTTCATTGTCGTGGTCGTGGGCGGAATGGGAAGTTTCATCGGTCCCGTTATCGGTGGGCTGATACTGGGGCAGTTATGGGCGCTCACCCCATT
>JAPYQX010000403.1 GCA_029937135.1 Nitrospinota bacterium | reverse complement strand
GAGCAGGACTATCTTTTCGCCCCGATCGCCGTACGAACGCTCGAGCGCTACCTCCGGGGAACCACCATCTTCTGGATCAACCCGATAGGTGTGGAAAAGGTCGCCATATCGGGAAGAAAGAAAATTATCATCCCGACCAACTCGAAGGGAGAGATGTACATAAACTACCTGGGGCCGGGTGGAACTTTTCCGGAATACTCCATCGTCGATATCGTGAACGGCCGGAAAGATCTCGCCCCGCCATCGGCCTTCAAACGAAAAATGGTCCTCATCGGACCCACGGCCATCGCACTGGCGGAACTGCGGGTGACCCCTTTCGACAAGGCGATACCGGGGGTTAACATCCACGCCAACGTCATCGACAACATGCTTCAGGGCGATTTCCTCGAGCAACCCTGGTGGTCGAACATTTTCCTGGACTTCTTTGTCTTCAAAGTCGATTTACCCCTCATCGGAGAAACCGAAATATTTATTCCCTTCATGGGCTACACCGCGGCCAGCATCCTCCTGCTCGGGATGATGGGAACATTCCTCCTCCCCAGGCTTGGCGCAATTATCGGCGGTGCGGGGGCAATCTTCGCTCTGGTCTCCTCCATTATCCTGAATCAATACCTATTCATCCGCTACGGCTGGTGGCTTAACGTTTCCTTTCCCATTCTGACAATCATGGTCGTCTATGCCGGCATGACGGTCTTCCTCTATATCATTGAGCAGCGCGACAAACGGTTTATCCAATCCGCTTTCGGAACCTATCTGTCTCCGGATGTCGTCAACCAGCTTGTTGAAAACCCCGATCTCCTGAAACTTGGCGGCGAAAGAAAGGAAATCACCGCATTTTTCTCGGACGTCGCCGGATTCACCTCCATCTCGGAGTCCATGAGCGCCGAGGAACTGGTCCAGCTCCTCAACGAGTATTTAACGGAGATGACAACTATCATCCTCGACTACGACGGGACGGTGGATAAATACGAAGGTGACGCCATCATCGCCTTCTTCGGCGCTCCTAATCCGATGCCCGACCACGCGGCCCGGTGCGCTCTTGTGGCGATCGAGATGCAAAATAAGATGGTCGAGCTCCGTGAGGCATGGAAAGCGCGAGACCAGAAGGAGTTCTTCATGCGGATCGGCTTGAACACGGGCCCCGCGGTCGTCGGCAACATGGGATCAAACACCCGGATGGATTACACCATGATGGGCAATACGGTGAACTTGGCCGCCCGGTTCGAGGGGGCCAACAAGGAATATGGAAGCTCAATCATGATCGGGGAAGTCACCTACGAAGGCTCGAAGGACCTCGTCGAAGCGCGCGAATTGGACTTGATCAACGTGGTGGGAAAAGAAGAGCCCGTCAAGATATACGAACTGCTCGCGAAAAAAGGGGAACTCGACCCGGACAAAGCGAAAGTTATCGAACATTATCGTCAAGGCCTTGAATTGTACCGGGAGCGGCAGTTCGCCGAAGCGATGGGGGTTTTCGCCCAAGGTCTCGTAGCCGACAGGGAAGACGGACCCTCGAAAACCATGGTCAAGCGCTGCGAATACTATATGCTCGATCCCCCGCCGAAAGACTGGAACGGGGCATTTATCATGACATCAAAATAACCGCTGGGCCGGAATCCACCATCCCTTAAAAACCGGGGACTCGGCCTCATGCACTATTCAGGGTCGTTGCCGATCACCGGCGGAGCGGTCCATTCCACCACCCCCTTCTCTCGCAGGGAGAGCAACTCCGCCTCATCGATTCCCGCCAACTCGGCCAAAACCTCGGCGGTATGCTCACCCATATAGGGCGCCCGCTCCGCCCGGACCTCCATACCGGGAAACTTAATCGGGCATCCGACCTCCCGAATCTTCCCGGCGATGGGATGATCTACCTCGACGATCATCTCCCTGGCCAGCACCTGCGGATCCTCGAGCGCCTCGGCCACCGTATTCACGGGCGCGAAGGGGACATGCCCCTGGAGCAGGGCGGCCCATTCGGACGAGTTTTTTTTCCTGATCTCGGCCCCGAGAATCTCGCCGAGTTCGCCGCGATTATCGAACCGGTCCTGGAGGGTCCGGAACCGGGGATCGTCGGCCAGTTCGGGTCGCCCTATTTTTTCCACGAGTATTGGATAAAATTTATGTTTCAGGCAGGAGATGTAAATCCAGCCGTTTTTCGTCTGAAAAACCTGGGAAGGAACGATGGAGGCATGGGCGCTGTGGGCCAGCTTGGTCGGCTCGAATCCGCAGTTCATGACCCAGGAGGCCTGGTAGGCCAGTTGAGCAGTGGCCCCGTCCATGAGGGCGACATCCACATCCCGGCCCTTCCCGGTCCGCTCGGCCCCCCACAGGGCGGCCAGCATACCCGCCACGGAAAGGAAGCCCCCCGAATAGTCCACGAAGCTGACCCCCGCCTTTGATGGGGGTCCGTCCGGCTCACCGGCCATGCTCATGATTCCCGTATAGGCCTGCATCAGAAAGTCATAGGCGGGCTCGGGCGAGCGCGGCCCAGTCG
>JAPYQX010000045.1 GCA_029937135.1 Nitrospinota bacterium | reverse complement strand
AATGGATACCGAAAAATATAACTCTTTTGTGCTTGGCTTAGAACCGGGGGTGGAGCAGCGGGGTAGAATAAAATATCGCCTACTTAGAAATACTTGAATCACAATAGGATGCCCGGTAGAGCGAAAACGCTCGAATTCTCGAAATTGTTCTTCATGAAGCTTGAATTTGGCAGTTCCGTAAGGAAGGCTAGCCGTTGCCCCATAGAGCATACTTCAAGTAGGTTGTTTGTAGAATATCACCACTTTTATCCATCTATTTCGGGGGGTTCCATGCGCCAGGATTTGCAGCTTCTCCAGGGAGCTATTGACACCCATAGCCACACTTCGCCCAGCCTCTTCCCGCGGGTATGCGACAATGTGGAGTATGCCCGTGCCGCCGCCGCAGCCGGTATGCGTGCGGTGGTGTTCAAGTTCCACCACGGCGACACTTCGGGGCGAATCCCGATAGTCCGCCAATTAGTGGGGGATGAGATCGAGGTCTATGGCGGGATCACTCTGAACAACCCCGTGGGCGGGTTTAATCCATTCGCCGTGGACACCGCCATCCGCATGGGGGCTAAGATAGTCTGGATGCCCACGCTGAGCGCGAAGAACCATCTCGAAAAGTTGGGTGCCCCGCACTTTCCCGGTCAAAAACAAGTGGGAAAGGTCCGCCTTAAGGAAAAGCCTCTGACCATCTTCACCGACGAAAAGCGGCGGAAAATCCTCCCCGAGGTCCGCACCATCTGCCGCCTCGTTGCCGGAGCCGGCATTTGCCTCAGCACGGGTCATCTCGACCCCGGCGAGGTCCGTGCCCTAATCAAAGTGGCCAAAAAAGAGGGAGTGAAAAACATCATCGTCCAACACCCAGAATACATCGTGGACGCCACCATCGATGAGCAAATCGAGTTCGCCCGCATGGGTGCCCTTATCGAACATCTGGCTATTTTCTGCTTCACTCACTGGGGAGCATATCCGACGAGGAAGGACGGCTTGCCCAATTCGGTGAAAGAGCAGGTTAAGATGATTCGGGCGGTAGGGCCGGGGAGAACCATTCTGGCCACCGACCTCGGGCAAATTCACAACTCCCCTCCATGGGAAGGGCTCCGAGTGTTCATCCAGCTTTTGCTCGAACACGGCATCAAGCCCGCCGAGATCGACGCAATGATTCGCCGGAATCCGGCAAAAGTGCTCGGAATTCGGGCCGCTCCTGGAAAAAAATCAAAATAATCGGGAAGAGGCGGAGGATGCCCCACCACCGCACGGGATTCCGAGTCCAGGTGAATTCTTAATTAAGCAGCCTTGGATGTGCATGGCGAATTGCTAATCAAGCGGCGATTGGTGTCTGAAACAGGGTGTGCTCCGCAAAAATGAATCCCACGTAGATTGAATAGGTTAGGGAGTCAGGTTAGTTGGGACGAGCCATGGCGAAATCTGCAATCGAATCTTAAATTTCTGTTCGAATGGGCAATTCATTAGACACCAAAAGGCTTGAATTCGCATAAGATCCAATTATTGCGGAGTACAGGTGTGACATCCCAAGGGGACCCGCTCCATACGGGGAAATTTTCTGCTTTGGAACAACCTTGATAAAGGGATCAAGAGGATAGCGAAGCCAACTAATGGCGCGTGTGGAGCCAAATCAAGCCCTCAGATGATTTTTATGCTTGTTTGTTCCCTGGTCCCGGGGGGAGTGAAGCGGGTTTCGACCGTGAAATCGATTGCCCCGCTTTTTCCACCTCTACTGAATAGCTGTTCTGGGTGGCGTTTTCGTATTCGGAGAGCGCATCGCCGGTGATGTGATTCGCGGCCCCTTGCTCAGGCAGGCCTCCCGCCGGGATATGGACCACGCCAGGCCGGATGTCTTCGCTGACCTTTGCGCAGTAGGCCGTCTCGCCAAAGCCGTTGTATATGCGAATGCGATCGCCCGCCGAGATCCCGCGTACGCCGGCGTCGGCGGGGTTCAGGGTGGCGACGTTCCAGTCACCATGCAAGAGCTTCTTTGCGTTGTTGAAGGTTGAACTCGCCCGGAAATAAGTCTTCGGAGTGATGAGCTGGAGAGGTTTTCGCCCGCCCTTTTGTGTAACTACCTCCGGCGGCATGTAGGAGGGCACAGGTGTTTTCGTGTCCTCGAAGTAGAGCCGGGCCCGTCCCTGGGGCGTTTGCAACTCCCAGGAGGTTTCGGGCTCGGGGATGTCGAGGATGACCATGCCCTCGGTTTCGAGTTTCTCCATCGTCAGACCGCTGAACCAAGGGAAGCGATCATCCTGCCGCGCCACAGCCACAAGTTCCTCGACCCATTCGCGCGAACTCTTCCACGGGAAGTGATCTCCGTAGCCCATTTTCTCCGCCAGACGGCAGACGATTTCGAAGTCGTCCAGCGACTCCCCGCGCTGAGGCATCACTCCAGTTGAGAACATTACGATGTGGCGCGGAGCGATCTCGGGGATCAGGTGGTAGAAAGTGGACCCCGTTTCGACACCCTCCGTGATGGCACAACGTTCGAGCCAAGTTGAAGCCGGGAGCACCACGTCGGCGCATTTCGCCGTGGGCGTCATGAAGATGTCCGAGACGGCGCAAAAATCCATCGCGCGCAGGGCGCGCTCGGTCTTGTGGGCGTCGCCCGCCTGGCCCACCGGATTGCCCCACATAATAAGTGCTGCGTGAATCGGTCCGCCGTGTGATTCAGGATTCAGGATGGCCTCAGCGATCTGGCCAATGGGCACGGTACGCTGGACAGGATTGGGAACGCCCCAGCGGGAAGCAACTATGTCGGCAAGTCCGGCGTCGGTGGCGCTGGGCAGCTGAAAGCCCTCGCTCGCGCCCCCGTGGCGCAAGACACCGCCGAATCCGCCCGTGACAAGGTTCAAGATATGAAGCGCACGTACGGCCTGCTCACCGTGGACGGTGCGCTGGTAGGCGCCGTAGTAAACAACGACTTTTCCCTTTCGTAGGGCACCGGCGATGGCGCGGACATCCTCTTCGCTGACGCCGCATTCTTTCGCTGCGCGGGCGGGCGTCCAGGGTTCGGCCGCAGCGCGAAGATGATCGAATGCCGTCCGGCAGGCTTTTCCCCCGGCCTGAAAACTTCCGTACAGGGCGGGGCGTTCGCAGGCGCCGGCGGGACGGGTCTCACCGGCAGCCTCGTCCCAGACAAGGGGCGTGCCGTCCGGCGCAGTGAGAAAATCGCCATCCTCTTCCCCGACGAGGAAGGGGGCGTTTGTCCTTTTTCGCAGGAAATCCTCGTCGGCGGCACCTTCGGTCAGCATGAGCCGGAGGACGGCCAGCGCGAGGGCGGTGTCGGTCGAGGGGCGGATGGGCACATGGCGGTCGGCGAACCGGTTTACCGAGCGGGTGCGCATCGGATCGACAGCGATGAAGCGTGTGCCGGCGCGCTTGGCCTCCTGAAGAGACTGCATGAGCCCACGGTAGCCGGTCTCGACGGGGTTGTTTCCCCAGATGACGATCCACTCGCAGTCCGCGTTCGGGCGGTTGCGGATCTGCCAGTGGCCGAAGACGTCCGCGCTTCCGCCGAGGAATGCCTTCCAGCAGAGGCTCCCACGCAAATAGGGTTGGATGGCGCCGCCCCACATGTTGAGCAGCCGCATGATGGTGGCCGGGCTCCCGTCCTTGCCGCCCGGCATAGTGTGCTGGGCGGCGTAGTGATACATCATGACGGATTCGTTGCCGCCCTTCGCCTTGGCGGCCTCGAGGCCCTGGGCCACCAAATTGAGAGCTTCGTCCCACGAGGTGCGCTCGAAGCGGTTTGCGCCGCCGGGACCAGAACCTTTTTCGCCGACGCGCTTCATGGGGTAGAGAAGCCGGCCGGGGTGATTGTAGCGGTCAGGAATCTGGAATCCTTTGATGCACGGTTTGATCCGCATGGCCGGATTGGCCTTGAACGAGGCAATGCCCTCCCCGTTCGCCTCGACGGCAAAGCTGCACGGGTAATTACCGCAATGCGGCGCGCAAATAGTAAAAGCCTTGGGGGCGTCGTTGCCGCTCATACGTAAAAATTCCTTGAATATTCTCTTCGGTTGATAGGTTCGCCATAATCGTCGTCCCGTTCATATAACCATACACCGATCCAGAGATACGCCTAGCTCAGCAGCCCATATCTGCTGGGGACGAATCAGCACGGCAATGGCTTCCTGATTTCGCATAGCCTGGTCATAATTCTCCCAATTATAATGATTCATGTTCCCGCAGGCCCGGTAGATATCGCGGGGGAGAGTTCGTAACTCTTCGGAGTCCGTAAGGTGGTAGTCGTACAGGTAACCTTCCCCCTCATGTCGGTCCACGCTGAATGAGAGAATTTTCGGCACTGAAACCGTAACCTAGAGAAAAATAAATTTCGCTTGAAGTGAAAATGGTCACCGAAGAACCGGGTCATAGACCCATCCCGTACAAACGATTCGCATTATCGAATGACACCCGGCGAACGTCTTCGCTCGAAATTTCGGCTCGCCTCAGGGCCCTAAGCGTCTTGGGCACGGAATAAAAGTCAATGGATCGGTACCCGAGATGGTCCGAGTTGAGCATAATCCGACCGGCCCCGTATTCCTTCACCCACTCGGCCACACTATCAGGATGAATAGGCCGAAGCGCGCTGCCGATGCTAATGCCGCACCAAGCAGCGGTTTCCTTGTGGACAAAATCGATGATGGTTCCGTCCACGTGGTCGATGATGAGTTGTTTGTGGGATAGCCCCGCTTTTTCGATAATTTCCAAATCGCGCCGGAGGTAATGCAACCGAAAATCTTCGGTTGAGACGTCTTCCTGGACTGCGACGTTCCCGAGAAAATCCTTGTTTTTTTTCGGGGTGGGGGTGTGAAGAATGAGGGGCTTCCCCGTGTCGGCCGCTATACGAGCCTGCGCCTCGAGACAGCGGGCCTGTTCCTCCAGCGGCCAGGTGAGCTGAAAATACTGAGAGGGGTCCAAGCCTGCCTCCCCCACCGCCGCCACATGGGGATCGTTCAGATACTCCGGAAGTTTTTCGATGAGTGTTTCCCAGCCCTCGACACGGGTCATGGAACTCACGCCCACCGCGCACTTGATCCGCATGAAGTGTTTTTCCTCGGACACCCGCGCCATCCGGATGGGAGAGTCCCAAAAACGGAGAATATCTACGGCCGTGGGTGGGGTTTCCCAGATTTCCCGGTAAACGTGAGGATTTCCGCAAGAAAGTATCGCCCCCGCCATCCCAGTCATGGCGAATTGTTCCCACTGGTCCCAGCTCAGAGCATGCATGTGGTTGTGGCTGTCGATGTATCGGTCCATCTGCCGAAATCCCTTTATCTTAAATCATGCACCAACTCTCTGAGTCTAACAAATTTTGTTCTTATTTTTCTTCCTCGGGAATGCTTCTCGCAGGGATGGATAAGTTCTATGGGATGTTCCTGAAAAATTTGATCCATATTTCTGAGGGTCGGTTCAGCACCAATCGGGGGGGCTCCCCCCTTCCCAATAGGCGTGTCCATTTTCGTGCCTGTTCGCAGTACATTTAGGGATATATCCATATACAATCAGATATAGACCCCAATTCAGCAATTCGTTGTACTTATTGGGATTCCCTTGATTTCTCTGCCTTTCCCATCCTCCCTTTATGCGATTCGTAATCAGCAGGTCGGGAGTTCAAGTCTCCCCGTCGGCTCCATGAAAAGCTCCCGAGGCCCGCCGGTTTCTCGCGGGCGGATTATCGCCTCTGCCATCGCTGGTTTTCTTGTAAATATATATCCCTCCGGTAATATTCGTGCCCTTTTTCACTTCGCCCGGGCATTCCTTGCTCGGCCCGATCCCGGGCCATCCAAGCGCTTTCATAATTCACGCGGGTTTATTTGTTATTGTGGGTTTAAAGAGGAGGCGCTTTTTCACGGGGTCTCAGCGGAGAATGCATGGCCAGGATTCGGGAAAGACCGATTTTAATCTACCACCAGATCGGGGTTTATCCGCCCGATCAAATGGCGTATGGCGTCACCCCGGCGGCATTCCGCTCACATCTGGATGTCGTGGACGAGCAGAAACTCGAGGTGATTTCACTGGGCGAGATGGTGGCCCAGATGAAGGGCGAAGCGCCCGCCTCGCCCCGCGCGATTTCTCTTACTTTCGACGGCGGGTTCCGGGATGCCGCCGAAAACGCGGTTCCGATTCTGGCCGAAAGGGGGTTAAAGGCGGCTTTTTTTATTCCCACCGAATTTATCGGGAAGGAACACTCGATATACGGAGCCAAGCTTCCGTGCATGGACTGGCCCGGGATTCGTGGTCTCGTGGACGCGGGGATGACGGTTGGCTCCCTGGGCAGATACGGCGCCCGGCTTTACGAATCGGGCGAGTCGAAATGGCGCTAGGGCGCCCGCGCCGCCCGCGAAACGCTTGAGGACAAGCTGGGGGTTCCGGTTAAGTACCATGCCTACCGTGAGACATTTCCAAACTGGAGGTTGCGGAGATGGTTTGTCGAGGAGGGTTTCGAGGCCGTATTTACGATGTGCCCGACGTTTCGCCGGTCCGACCTTTACCGCGTGGGGCGGATACAGGTGGACGACGAGGCGCCCAATGTCTTTCAAACGAAGTCGTCGAATTCATATCTCTTCTTCAAGGATAAGCGATCTTGGCGGTTGATCCGAAGGTTCAGGCTGGATCGGTTGATGCACCAGATCTACGAGAAGTTCGAATAAAACTCTCCGGCCTGTTCCTGCCGTGGGTCCGGAGCGGCATCACCGTTCCCACTGGGGAATTTTAGCCCAGGTCCTTCACCGCCTCGGCGATTTCGGGGAGAATCGCCGGGTCGTCGATGGTCGCCGGGGTTTTGTAGGGCTCCCCGTCCACGATTTTCGCCATTGTTCCCCGCAATATCTTGCCCGAGCGGGTCTTGGGTAGACGCTGGACGACGAGCGCCTTCTTGAAGGAGGCGACCGGGCCGATTTTCTCGCGCACCATCCGGACGGCCTCGGTTTCGATCTCTTCGTTATTTTTCTCCACTCCCGCCTTGAGGACCAGGAAGCCCATCGGGAGCTGACCCTTGAAGCTGTCCTTCACCCCGATCACGGCGCACTCGGCCACGTCCGGATGCGCCGAGAGGACCTCCTCCATGGCGCCGGTCGATAGCCTGTGGCCGGCGACGTTGATGATGTCGTCGGTCCGGGACATCACATAAACATAGCCGTCCTCGTCCATGTAGCCGGCGTCGCCGGTTTTGTAGTAGCCCGGAAATTCGGAGAGGTAGGCGTCGATGTAGCGCTGGTCCGCGTTCCAGAGCGTGGGCAGCGAACCGGGGGGCAGGGGGAGCTTGACGGAGAGCGCCCCCATTTTCCCGCGCTCGACCTCCCGGCACTCGGCGTCGAGGACACTGAACTCCCAGCCCGGGACCGGCTTCGTCGGCGACCCGTAGCGGACCGAAAGGCGCTCGATGCCGTAGCAATTCGCCAGCATCGGCCAGCCGCTTTCGGTCTGCCAGTAGTGGTCGATGACGGGTGTGCCGATATGTTTTTCGGCCCACTGGATCGTGTCGGAGTCGGAGCGTTCCCCCGCGAGGAAGAGAGTCCGGAATTTGCTCAGGTCATGGTCTTTCATCAGGACGGCCTCGGGGTCGTCGCGCTTGATCGCCCGGAAGGCGGTGGGCGCGGTGAAGAGGACCGAGACGCCGTGCTCGGCGATCACCCGCCAGAAGACCCCGGCGTCGGGGGTGCCCACGGGCTTTCCCTCGAAGAGAATCGTGGTGCATCCGTGGAGCAGGGGGGCGTAGACGATATAGGAGTGTCCCACGACCCAGCCCACGTCCGAGGCCGCCCAGTAGACCTCGCCGGGCTCGACGCCGTAGACGTTTTTCATGCTCCATTTTAGCGCCACCATATGGCCGCCGTTGTCGCGAATGATTCCCTTGGGCTCGCCGGTGGTTCCCGAGGTGTAGAGGATGTAGAGCGGGTCCGTCGATGCGACCGGAACACACTCCGCCGGCTCTGCCGCCGCCATCGCCTCGGCCCAGTCCACGTCCCGGTCCGGCAGCAAACCGGCTTCGAGCTGGGGGCGCTGGAGGATGACGCAGCCATCGGGTTTGTGCCCCGCGATATCGATGGCCTCGTCCAGGAGCGGTTTGTAGGCGATGACTCCTGACGGCTCGATTCCGCACGAAGCGGACACCATGACCTTCGGGGTGGCGTCGTCGATTCGGGTGGCGAGCTCGGCCGGGGCGAAGCCGCCGAATACGACCGAATGGATGGCGCCGATCCGCGCGCAGGCCAACATCGCAATCGCCGCCTCGGGGACCATCGGCATATAGATGATCACGCGATCGCCCCGGCCGACGCCCTGCGCCACGAGGACCCCGGCGAAGAGGGCGACCTCGTCCCTGAGTTCTTCGTAGGTGTATTTTTTCATGGAACCGGTGATGGGGCTGTCGTAAATGAGCGCGAGTTGGCCGGCGCGGCCGCCCTCGACGTGGCGATCAAGGCAGTTGTAACAGGTATTCACCTCACCGCCCGTAAACCAGCGGTGAAATGGGGGGTTCGAGTCGTCGAAAACCGTTTCCCATTTCTTGTACCAGTGGAGGTCCTCCGCCGCCTCGGCCCAGAAGGCTTCGGGCTCCTCGAGCGATCTCTTGTGGGTCCTGGAATATTCTCCGACCATGGTTTTAAAACCCCCCTTGAAAAGACTTCAGCCGATGCGCACGGACGGCTGGAGCCCGAGGCCCCGCCCGATCAAGGGATTGAGCAGGGGCGAATGGAAAGGTCAAGATTCGATGTTCCGAAACCGGGAAATATCGATAGCTTCTCCTGTTTCGACGCTGGATTCAATTGCCTGCAGGACCGCCGTCACCTCGAGCCCTTCGAGAGCCCCCGTCTCGGGGTGAGAACCCTCCCGGACGCACCGGACGAATTCGGCCCGCTGATCCGCGACTGAATCTCCCGCCTCGACCGGAAGCTCGCGGCGGGCGGATTCTTCTTTTGTCTGAAGATAGAGTTTAGACCCATCCTCTTCGCTCCACGCGGCGGCTTCGGTCCCGTAGGCGGCGGTCGTGATGAGTTTCGGGATGACCCAGCTCGTCGAGAGATATCCGAGTGGTCCGCTCTCGAATTCCATGCCGATGACAGTCGCGTCGTCGAGATTCCCCCGGCCGAGTATTTTTTGCTGAACGCGAAAACACGCTTCACCGGGCCGGCAAGGTAGTTGAAGTTGTCCACCAGATGGACGCCCATCGTGGTCATCCCGCCGGCCGGGCACTCGCTCCAGTCGTTCCGCCATCCCTGCGGGGGGTTCTGTCCGGCAGGTCCCGAGATCACCCCTTCGAGCTGATGGAGAACGCCCAGCTCCCCCTTGTCGAGCATCTCGCGGATGCGGCGCGTCGCCCCCAGACGGCGGCGCTTGAAGCCCACTTGGAGAATCACCCCCGCCGACTCGGCGGCCCGGATGGCTTTTTTCGCTCCCGCCACGGTCAGCGTGAGGGGCTTTTCGACGAACAGATGTTTTCCGGCGGCGGCGGCCCGTTCGATTACATCCTCGTGGGTGGAGTGCGGTGTCGCGATCAACACGCCTTCGACCTCGGAGTCGCTTAAGAGTTCATCGAGGCTGGCCGAGGTGCGGCAGCCGTGTTTATCGGCGAAGGCCTTTCTCGTTTCTCCGGTCCGCGAAAAACCGTTGACGACCTTGGCCTCGCCGCAGCGGGCCGCAGCCGTAGCCAGTGAGTTTCCCCAGGCGCCAAGCCCAATTAGGCCCAGACCCACTTTTCCATTTTCCATGCGCTCCTCCGTCCAGTTTCTGAAGAATGGGGTGAAAAAACAAGTGTAATTCAGAAAGAGACCGGGAGGGCCCAAAAAATTGTGGCCAGAGGTCCGGACGGGCGCGGCCATTCCGCCCGCCGCCCAAATGCATTATTGTGGGTCTCGTCCGAAATCGAAGCGATGAATTTTGCATCCTATCCGGATAATTTTTCAAGGAGAAATTTTATATGGCGACCTATGCCGATGTCGTGGCGGCCACGCTCTCGGAAGCCGGTATCGAATATATCTTCGGCGTTCCGGGCTCTCTCGGTTCCGTGGAGCTGATCGAGGCCGCCCGGCGGCGCGGAATCCGGTATGTCCTGTGCAGCAACGAGTCGAGCGCGGCTGTCATGGCCGGGACATACGGTGTCCTCACGAACCGGCCCGGGGTGTGCAGCACGGGCGTGGGGCCGGGTGCGACCGCCGCCGTCCTGGGGGTGGCGAATAATTTTCTAGAGCGCGCCCCCTGTCTTATCCTGACCGACCGCTACTCCGACGAGCAGTTCCGCCGCCTCCAGCGCCAGCGCCTTGATCAGGACCAGCTCTACCGGCCCATCACCAAGGGCTCTTTCAAATTGGCCGCCGACTCCGCCGCCCGGACGATGCACAACGCCCTTGCCCTCGCGATGGCGGGCCGCCAGGGCCCCGTCCATGTGGACCTGCCCTACGACGTGATGCAGGCGGAGGCCGGAGAGGGGGATTTTCCGGCCGAAGCGTCCGGGAAGCGCTACGCCGGAAAAACAGGCAACGCCCATCCGGGCATCGAGGCCGCCGCCGCCGAGATCGCCCGGGCCGAGCGGCCCGCCGTCCTGGTAGGTCTTCAGGTGAACCGCTCGGGCCGGGAGGCGGAGGATGCGTTTGTCTCCTTCGCCGAGCGCTTGGGCGCCCCGGTGTTCGCGTCTCTGGCGGCGAAGGGGACCCTGTCGGAGAGCCATCCGCTCGCGATGGGGACGTTTCGCGGAGCCCCCTCGGAGATGGAAATCCTCGCCAAGGCCGATTTGCTCATCCTCGCGGGGTTCGACATGGTGGAACTCTTCGCCCCCGGCCACTGGAACCACCCTCAACCCGTTGTCATGCTCGACGAGGTGGCTCATATCGAGGATATCGTCCAGCCGCGCGTCGAAGTGGTGGCCGATCTCGCGGACAGCCTCGGCGCGCTGGCGGAGATCGTTCCGCCCTCGGTGGGTTGGAATTTCGAGGATCTCGACTCCTACCGCGCGATGCGGCGCGCCATTCTCTTTCAAAAGGGCAACGCGTTGATGCCCGGAGCGGTGATTCGCATCGCGCGCGAGTGCCTGCCCGGCGGCGGGATCATGACCGCCGACGCGGGCAGCCATAAGGTACTGGCGAGCGATACCTGGGAGACGCGCCGCCCTCGCGGGTTCCTCACCTCGAGCGGTTTGGGCTCGATGGCGGTGGGGCTTCCCGCGGCGATAGCTGCGAAGATGGTCGAGCCGAAAACGCCCGTTGTTTGCCTGACGGGGGACGGAGGTTTTCTCATGCGGCTGGGCGACCTTGAGACGGCCTCCCGCGAAGGGGTGGCCATCGTTGTCGTTGTGTTCAACGACGGATATCTGAATCTCATCAAGATCAAGCAGGACACGCGGAGCTTCGATCGGGTTGGGACTGATTTCCGCTCCTCGGACTATGAGGCCGTCGCCCGAGGTCTTGGTTTCGAGGCGGTCCGGGTGGACACCGAAGCGGGTTTGAAAAAAGCGCTTGAGAATGCTTTTTCGTCCGGCGGGCGGTGGGTCATCGATGTGGTTATCGACCCCGACGGATATGTCGCGGCCAAGGATGTCCGGCCGGAGTAGACGAGCCCTGCCGGGCAGGCCTGGCCGCCGTGCGGGTGTTCGAGCGGGGGTGAATATTCGGGGTGAAGATTAATAACCCCAGATTATGCTGCGGAATAGAGTAAAAGAGCTCGGAATTCCTGCAACCACAAATATGATTGGTCAAAATCGCCCGGGCGAGAGGATTTCAGATACTCGGATGTGGTGGCAGTCCAAAAGAGGCCCTGCGGCCCAACTTTAACCGCTCGATCATGATTGAGTCCGGGGCGCGAAGATAAGGCTCCGACACGGTTTTTTTCTCCTGAGGGAGACCGATGAGCGCTTCGACATCATCGGCCCCATGAGTGGTTTCCTCGAACACCGAAGTTCACCCTTACACACCAGACATTTCCTGGTCCAGATGATTCGCCAACGGGTGTACCAGATCGCGGCACGAGAACGAGGTTCTTGGCAGCGAGGGGTGTTGAGTCCGGAGGAGAAGGGACCATTGTGCCCCAAAATGGAGAAAATCCTTTATTCACGGTGGTTTTGGATAGAAGGGGCACCCAGGAGGATATCATTTTCTGACTTTTTAGACTTCTTGGCGGGAGGCACCGCAAGGAAGAAAAATAGGCCGTACTTTGCTGAAAGGAGAGTGTTTCCGCATAATTCCGGCACCAATTAATTCCGATTGCGTGAGATTGATGTTGTATTGGCTACTGCATGGGGAGTGCCGGTGGATATGAAAAAAACTAAAAAAATTATTTTTGGAATCTTGGCAGTTGGACTAACATTGTTGTTTACGTTTTTTCTGTTGGAGATTGTCCTCAGGGTTTTCTCGCCCCAGTCCCTGTACACCTTCGAGCAAGGGTTGTTTGTTTCGGATTCCCATGTCGGGTACCGCCTGGCCAAGAATCAACGCGCCTGGCATTCGCAGCCAGAGTACTCCTATATTATCGAAACCAATTCATGGGGATTTCGGGGGCCGGAACCGCGCCCGGGTGCGAAGTTCAAAATATTGATTACCGGCGACTCATTCGCATTCGGACAAGGGGTGCCGGAATCGGGCACTTTCGCGCAAATTGTCCGGAAGCATTTCGAAAAAAGAAATCTAGACGTAGATATATTGAACACATCCGTTCCAGGATACGGCTTCGTCAATGAAATTGGCATCCTCAAAGAGGTTCTTCCCCGCTACAATCCCCACCTTGTGCTCCATTTTTTCTACTGGAACGATTTATTCAACGATAAATTGTCCAGCAAGGTGCTCAACGGGTATTTGGTGCCGCCGGATTTAACTCGCTTCGATCATTTCAGGGCGTTTTTGAATCAAAATTCACATCTTTTTGTATTTACGAAAAATATCATGTATCTCGCAAAGACCCCCTCTTCGGGAAAAGATCATCCGGCGCTCATTTCCCAGGGCGACATGGAATACGCGGTGGCTCAACTTCGAGACATGATGAAAACCTCTCAAAAAGGAGGCTCCACTTTTTTCTTGTTCCTGGTTCCCTTTCGCGGAGCCGGCTCAAGCCATCCTTCTTGGCCTAAAGCTAATGATAAATTCCATGGAATCCTGCGGTCGCGAGAAATTCCCTTTCAGGATCTTGACTCTCTTTTATTCTCATTGACTGTGGCAGAGAGGAGAAAGCTGACTTTTCGCTTTGACAAGCACTGGAGTAAAAAAGGCCATGAATATTTTTCGCGGGCCATAATTCGCTATGTTGAAAGTATCGTTTGCAAGCGAGGATGTGAATAAGTCTTGCATTAAATCATGAAAGTAAGTCGAGTTTATTTTCTCGAAAAACACGGATTTTAATGCACCGTCATGGCGCTGTAGCCAGGATTGTTTATGATTAGAGTTGTTTGGTTTATGTGAATTAAAGAAAAAAGTAATAAATTATTCCGCATGAAATCGGTTGAGGGCTCCACCGTTCCAGATTTTCCTTCACCTCCCGGATCACGGCGTCCCAGCCGCCGATGGTTTTTTGCCGGAACAGGCGCATCGACGAGTACTAGGGCGTATCCTCCCGTTCCATCAGCCACCGCCAGTCGGGGACAAAGGGCAGGAGCGTCCAGACGCTTTTTCCCATTGCGCCGGTCAAATGCGCCGTGGCCGTGTCCACCGTGATGACAAGATCGAGCCCTTCGATCACCGAGGTGGTGGCGGCGAAATCGGTCAGGTATCCACCAAGTACAGTTATGCTG
>JAPYQX010000402.1 GCA_029937135.1 Nitrospinota bacterium | reverse complement strand
GGGTTGACCGAGTGGGCGTTCCTGTGGGCGGTCGGCAGCGTCTGGCTCAGGGTTCCCGAGAGCGTCCGGATTCATGTAAGCGGCGTTCTTCGTAAAGGGGTGTACGCAAAGGACGCCATCCTTCACATCATCGGAAAGGTGACCTCCCGGGGATGCACCTACAAATCCATCGAATTCACCGGCGGGCTCATCTCCCGCCTTTCGATGTCCGAGCGATTTCCGTTCACGAACATGGCCGTCGAGATGGGCGCGAAAACCGGCATCATGCCCTTCGACAAGACCACGGAGCGGTATCTAAAAGGAAGGGCGAAGAAAAAATTCCGTCCCGTCGCGCCCGACCCGGGCGCCCGCTATGAAACCGAATATGAGATCGACGTCAGCCGGCTGGGGCCGATGATTTCCTGTCCACACACCGTGGACAACGTAAAGCCGGTCGCGGATGTGGCGGGGGAGCCTGTTCATCAAGCTTTTCTCGGCTCGTGCACCAACGGGCGGAGCGACGACTTCGGCGAGGCGGCGAGAATTTTAAAGGGGAGAAAGGTTCATCCGGGCGTGCGCCTCCTTGCGGGGCCCGCTTCGCGCCTTGAGTACCTCGAGGCCGACCGGAAGGGCTATATCAGGACACTCCTCGAGGCCGGCGCCATGGTTCTCAATCCCGGCTGCGGCGCCTGCTTTGGCGGAAACCAGGGCATCCTCGCGGACGGGGAAGTGTGCATTTCCTCGTCGAACCGGAATTTCAAAGGCCGCATGGGTAATCCGAACGCCGAGATATATCTCGCCAGTCCGGCCACGGTGGCCGCATCGGCGGTCAAGGGCGTTATTGCCGATCCGAGGTCCCTGCTTCGGGGACGTTAAATCAGGGGCGCTGAATCAGGAGCGTTGAATCAGGAGGCGGAAATGGCGGCGGCAACGAATTTCTCGGGTCCGGCCCTGAAGCTGGGCGACGATATCAATACCGATGTTATCTATCCGGGAAGATACATTTTGATATACGAGCCCGGAGAAATGAAAAAACACCTTTTCGAGGGGTTGGGAGAGGCGGTGGCCGGCCGCGTCCGGCCCGGGAGTATCATTGTCGCCGGAGAGGATTTCGGCTGCGGCTCCTCAAGAGAGCAGGCCGCCGGCGCCATCCAGGCGGCCGGGGTTCCCGCCATCATCGCGAAATCGTTCGCCCGCATTTTTTTCCGCAACAGCGTGAATCACGGCCTTCTTCTCATTACCTGCCCTTCGGCGGTGGATGCCATCAGCGACGGGGCCGAGGTCGCCGTCAACATCCGAAGCGGTGAAATATCCGCCGGCGGCGGCACGTTTTCATTCCCGCCCCTGCCGGATTTTCTGATGGAAATTATCGATGCGGGCGGGCTCGTCGCCCACGGGAAAAAAATCATCGCGGCCCGGAAGGCCGCCCGGGGAGGAAAATGAATATGAAATCACGCGCCGCCCGTCTCCGTGAAATGCTGGCCGCTCCCGGCCTGATTCCCTCTCCGGGCGTCTGGGACGGAATTTCGGCCCAGATCGCCGCCGAGGCGGGTTTCGACCTTCTCTACATGACGGGGTCCGGCGTCTCGCTGGGCACCCACGGACTCCCCGACGTTGGTCTTTTGACGCTGACCGAAATGGCAGAGGCCTGCCGGCGAATCACCTCGGTCGTCTCCTGCCCCATCGTCGCCGACGCCGATACCGGCTACGGAAACGCGATCAACGTCCAGCGGACGGTCCGCGAGTTCGAGCGCGCCGGGGCCTCGGGCATCCAGCTCGAGGATCAAATCAGCCCGAAAAAGTGCAGCCACCTGTCGGGGCGCGAGGTCATCAGCTCCGAGGAAATGTGCCTGAAGATAGCCGCCGCCTGCGAGGCGAGACGCGACTCCGATCTCGCCATCATCGCGCGCACGGACGCGGCCGAAAGCTCGGGAATCGACGAGGCCATTCGCAGGTGCCGCGCCTACCGGGAGGCCGGGGCGGACATCCTTTTTGTCACCGGGCCCGGCGGCGAGGCGGAATTGGCCCGTATCCCCAAGGAGGTGGATGCGCCCTGCCTTCTGGTCGTCGCGTGGGGGGCCGAGGAGATGCCTCAGTCAAAACTCGAGGCGATGGGTTTCAAGATCGCCGTCTATCCCGGCGAGATGCAAAGAATATCCGCGTTCGCGATGCGCGAGGCCGCGAAAGTTTTAAAGGAGACGGGTTCGCTCGGCCCCCTCGAGAAGCGAATGCTCACCTACCCCCAGAGATTCGATCTGGTCGGCTACGACGCTGTCCGGGAGGTTGAGTCCAAATACCTGCCTGCGGAATAAGCAGGCGCTTTTAGAACCTATGATTTACCGGACCGCGGCCGGACCTCTCCCGGGGATTGAAACCAATTTCGATTTTTCCGAAATGATTATTGCGCGCGGAGTTTCGGGTCAAGCGTGTCGCGGACCGCGTCTCCGAGTAGGTTGAAAGCAAATACACCGATCGTGATCGCCAGGCCCGGGAAGATGGGAATCCAGGGGGCGCTTTCGGCATATTCCTCGGCCCCGCCCTGGAG
>JAPYQX010000401.1 GCA_029937135.1 Nitrospinota bacterium | reverse complement strand
TGGAGGAAATCTTCGGGAGGGGAGGAGGATCATAACGAGCGGGGGATCATAAAATCGCTCCCCCCGGAGAAAGTCTCCGGGGGGGGGGAGTCATTCAATCGAAAATTAGAAAAACGCCCGGAAGGATATGAGAAGCACAAGGCCAAACTTGTCAGTTTCTTTGGTGAGTACATCTGTTTGACTACCGGGCAGGGCTTCATTCGCCCTGATTCCCGATTGGAGAACCTTCACATTGCTCAAAATCATCCCGCCGACCCCAACATTAAAATAACTCCAGTTTTTTTGCCATCAATTTCTATACTGGTTACTTTTCCAGTACCAACCATAAGGCCTCCACCGAAGCCATCAATAATATTATCGCCGCCTATTTTGAAAGCACCAAAATATCCTATCCCGGTTTTAATATCACTTTGAATATTACTACGACCAAAAATTCCGCCAAAACCATCAGTGTCAAAAAGTTGATGAGCCTCAAGAATGATGCCGATATCGGCGTCCTTATCTTTCTTGACTCGCACTATCCCATTGGCGTCCTTTTCGGCTGTCTCGATTCTATCTCCACCCCCAGTATTAATGATGGCTCCAAATCTAATATTGCCTCCCAAAAAATCTAAAGTAGCCTTAGCATTTTTCGCTTTTTGCTCAGGCGTTAGAACCGCAGGCTCTGCTGAAATCCCTACATACTTTGCAGCATTTTTAAACTTATCTCATGCATCATTCGCTGCTGTTCTTGCTTCCTTCGCTGCTTTTTTGGCAGCATTTGCTTCTTTTCGAGCTATTCTTGCATGTGCTTCCGCGTCCTTAGCTGCATTCTCTTTTGTTGCATCATCTTTTGCAGCATTCGCTTCTTTTTCTGCAGCCTCTTTTTTATCTCCAGCCAATTGAGCCTCTTTATCAGCTATAGAGGAGTCCTTTACTTTTTTTGGATTCGCTTGAGCGACCTGAATCCACTGATCCCCAAAATTCGTCAGACCCGACAAACCCGCTTTAGCCCTTAGAACCGTTAAATCCAATGGAGCGGCCGCAACCGCCACGCCCGCATGAATTAACAGAAAAGAAAACAACACCACCCCTAAAAAATTCGTTTCATCGCGCATCTCCTCACGGCGTCAGAGCCGGCCACGCGGGCGCGTCAAGCGATCACCCGCACAAAAAGACCAAGAAATATTATTTTTTATAATTTATATATATTTATATTGTATAGATTTATATGATTCATTTCAACAAAAAAACCCGGAGGCCTTTCGCCTCCGGATTTTCGAATACGAATATAAAACAGTCTCCTACGGCTTGCCCGGCTCCCCAAACTCATCGAAGAAGAAAATCTCCTCGGCGGGCTTGCGGACGTTGGGCCGGTTGGCCTTTGCCTGCATTTCCTCGGAAAGATCCTCGATCTTTCCCGGCTCGCCGACGGCGAAGAGCGCCGCAACCCGGAAGGGATCGGGAATCTCGAAATTGGCACGTATCTTTTCCTCGTCCCAGCCCCCCATCGCGTGCACGGTCAGGCCCAACACGCATCCCTGAATGAGCATGTTCTCGAGGGCGAGACCCACATCGAGAAGCCAGCGATCCTGCCCGAACCGGGGCGGCTGCTCCTCGGGGTTCCCGATGACGACCATTTTCACGGGCGCCTCTGTGGCCCATTTCATGTTGTTGTCGCTGAGGGCATCGTTGAATTTCTTGTGCGCCTCGGGGGAGCGGACCACGAGGATGCGCCAGGGTTGCTTGTTCGCCGAGGATGGCCCCCAACGAAAGGCTTCAAGCAAGGTTTCGAGCTGCTCCGAGGTAGGCGACTTGCCGCTAAAGGCGATTCCGCTCGTTCTGTTTTGCAGGACAGGATGAATCTCCACCATTTTGGGTCCCCTATTCCGTATCGATTATTCTGAAAACGTCACCGAAAATTTGCGGCATCATACACATTTCCGCCAAACTTTCCAGAGATTCGCCCATTATAGCTCGATAACATCCATCGCGTCGGGCGTTAGAACCCTCGGACCGTCCTCCTCGATGACCACCTGGGGGCCCACCTCAAAGAAAATCCGGTCCTCGTGGACCGCCTTCACCTCGATCGCCAGCGTCATCCCGGCCTCGATCGTGAAATCGTCGAGGAATCCGTAGCGCCCCCCGGCGAGTTCGCTCCACTCCTCGTTCTCGGCGAGCGTCCCCTCGACGAACGCCTCCCGCCAGGGGGATTCGCGGGGAACCTTCCCGGCGCAGATTATCGTCAGCGGCGATTCGATCCCGTCGATACCCACCCCGTGCACCTGGGGAATTTCGTGGTAGTAGCCCTTGGCAAGCACGGCCTCGCCCGAGAGGCGGTCGATCTCACTCCAGGGCGTTCCCGGCCGGAGCGCCCCCATCGTCGCCTCGATTGCCTCGAGCACCACCTCGCGAAGCGGCTTGTACTCCTCGTCCAGCGGCCCCAGCGACATCGCCGTGTGCGGATGGCTCCAGTAGCCCCCGTAGCGGGCGTAGTAGCCGATCTGTAAAACGTCGCCTCCCTGGAGGAGCCTCCCGGTCGGCCTCCGGTTGAC
>JAPYQX010000400.1 GCA_029937135.1 Nitrospinota bacterium | reverse complement strand
GCCTGAGAGAGATTGAATGATTCGGATTTGGAAACGGCGGGAATCAGGAGGCGCTCCTGGCACAGATCGACCTCATCCGTCCTGAGGCCCTTGTCCTCGCGTCCAAAAACCAGGGCTACCTTGGTTTCCTTGGTGCGCTCTATCAAGGAGCGGGCGCCCCCGCGGGGAGACATTGTCGGTTTTCGGTTCCGGCCGATGCGGCGGGAGGTGGCCACCGCCCAGGCGCAATCCTGGAGCGCTTCGCGGAGAGTCGCGTAATGCTCGGCGGAGGCCAGAAGCGGCTGGGCGCTCATGGCCATCGAGCGCGCCTCAACGCCTTTGACGTCGCACTGCGGGGCGACGAGCCGAAGGGTGGTCAGGCCGAAATGGGACATTGCGCGTGCAATCGCGCCCACGTTTCCGGCTCCTTTGGGCTGAACGAGCACGATGATGAAATTTTCGAGTCTTTCATGGAACGAGTCATTTTTCATGGAGGCCAGCCTATCACGACCACTTGAAACCGGGCCAGCCGATAGTGGCGGGTACTGAGAAAGCAGTGCGCTAGATCGGGGCAGGAAGGGAGATGAATTGGGGAGATGAGAGAATAAATACGAGTAGAGGAAGTGGAAATTTATTTTTCCCAGTTTTTTTCTCCAACTCCTCTTTAACCAGGGCGAATTCATCCTCGAGCCGGTTCAAAACCCCTGGCACTTCGTCGAGGTGAGAGGACTGACCTATTTTTTCGAGTTTATAGGCGATGTCTTTCATGCCCAATGCTCCGATGACGGTACAGCTTCCTTTAAGGGCATGGGCGTTGAGTTCGAGGGCTTCCGGGTCGTTGTCGCCAATCGCGCGGAAAATGGCGCGCACCCGTTTCGAGGAGTCCTCAAGAAAATAGTGGTCAACTCACCGACAATATCGCTTTCGGTTTCGTCCTGAAGCTTTAGCAACTCACCCAATACCCGCGGGTCGATTGGTCTCTTCGCTACGCGTGGGTCCTCTTTGTCCGGAGAGGCGGAATTTCCGCTTCCTTGATGGAGCATGGCTTCGATTTTATCGTTCAGGATATCGACCGTGACGGGTTTGGAAATGTAGTCGTCCATCCCCGCTTTCAAGCACTTTTCCCTATCGCCATTGAGGGCATAGGCTGTCATCGCGATGATTGGGATTCGCGGTCCGCCTCTACTTTCGATTTTTCGAATTTCCTCGGTTGCCTCGAACCCGTCCATTTAGGCATTTGGCAATCCATCAATACAAGGTCGAAGCTCTCTCGCGAGAGTATCTCGACCGCATCCGCCCCCGTGGGCACCACCTCTGAATCGTACCCGAGGCTATCAAGCATGTAGGTGGCGACAAGCTGGTTGGATGGATTGTCCTCGGCAATGAGAATTCGCGCTTTGGGCGTTGACGCCTCCGTGACGAGAGACGCTTTATATTCAGGGAGGAATGGGAGGGCGGCAGTCATTTTTCTCTCCGGAACGAGTGGCCCTTTTGTGGGGCCATCCTCGAACCCATAAGACTCAAAAAATCATGAACAGTTTATTTAGCAAATCTCTCTGGTGAACCCCCTGACTAAACAAAATAATATTCCAATAATGAAAGTGCAATGTTAGATATTGGTTAGAATGTGATATCTGAATATATTAGTCGGTTAGTCTTGTGCTCGCAAGCGAAATATTATGAACAGGTTACGGGATATTTCAGGTAAATCTAAAAATTTATTTTTCGGTTGATTTTAAATTTGGCCGCACTCCCGAATTTTGACTAAGATTGAGGAAAAATTTCGCTATCACCTTGGCTGGTTGGATTTCAGATCATGCGTTTGATCGATTCGGCCAACAATCTGAGATTAAAATTTATCATGCCCGGCGAGATAAGCGCCAGTGGTCCTTTTATTATGGTCCCGGAGATGTTCCTCTGTGGTCAATATATTGGTTTGTAACTATGAATGGTTGACAAAAGGGTAATAAAGGAAATAATTAAGACCTGCCCATCGATTTTCTCAATCGTCAATGAGGGGAAAACATGCTTTATTCACGCCCTTGCGAATACGCCCTTCGGGCGCTTACATATATTACGACAAACATCGATATGGAATTGATCCGGGCTCAGGAAATTGCCGAGGCCGAAAGCCTGCCGGCTCCCTTTCTGGCAAAGTTGCTTCAACAACTTGCCCGGTCCGGTATTCTTGTATCGGTGAAAGGTCCAAAAGGTGGATTCGGCCTGGCTCGGCCTCCGAAGGAAATTAGCCTGTTGGAAGTCGTATCCGTTGTTGACGGCGAAGATGGATTTACCCGGTGCGCGGTAGGCCTCGCCGAATGTTCGGATACCGCACCATGCCCCCTCCATGACACATGGAAGCTCCTGAGAACGGAAATTCTTGACTACATGGCGGGCAGATCCCTGGCCGATCTGGCCGAGGCGATGGTCAAAAAAAAACTGCTACTGATGTCGGAAAACAACTAGCCCCGAAAAAAAAATAGATAATTAAAGTTACAAAGGGTAATTTTTTCCTTGATTTAAGGATTTGATGGTCTTATTATCGTATGTATGATTG
>JAPYQX010000399.1 GCA_029937135.1 Nitrospinota bacterium | reverse complement strand
GGCCTGGGTCCGGGGCCTGCCGATCCGGTCACTGAGCCAGCCCAGCCCCCAGCTTCCCGTCATCCGGATGAGCCCTATTCCGCCCAGCAAGAGAGCGGCGGTGGCGGTCGTGTATTTCGCGTCAACGAGAAAAAGCGCGAGCTGGCTCATGATCGTGTTGTTGTTCAGCCCGAGGAAGAAGACGATGAAAGCGAGCAACCAGAACCGGCGGTCCCCCCGGACGAGGGCGAATACCTCTCGGATGCCGGATTTCGCTTCGTGCGCGGCAGACTCCGGTGGCCTTATGCTCTCGCCGACGGGGTCGCCGTCGATCGCCTGGCCGACATCCTCGGGCCCGTCGCGCAAGATTAAAAGTTTTAGCGGAACCATGACGATGAGGATCGACAACCCGAAAAAAAGGTAGGTCAGCCGCCAGCCGACATTGGCGATGAGGCGCTCGATGAGCGGAAAAAACAGGAGGAATCCCACGCCCCCGCCCGAGAGGGTGATGCCGGTGGCGAGGCCGCGCTTTCGCTGAAACCACCGGGGCATCATGGCGCCGTGAAGCGCGAAGCCGCTCAGGGACATCGCCGAGCCGATGAAAATTCCGTAGATGACATAGACGTGCCAAAGTGAGGTGATGAAGTAGCCCCCGGCGAGGGCCAGGCCAATGAAGATCGAGCCCCAGGGCATGATCGCGCGGGGGCCTTTTTTGTCGAAGAGCGATCCCGCGATTGGGCCCGAAATGGCATAGACACCGAGCATGAGGGCGTACCCGCTGCCCAGGGCGCCGCGGCCCCAGCCGAACTCCTCGATGAGGGGGATCTGAAAGATCGTGAACGAGAAGTGCGCGGAGTTGTGGAACGCCATGGCGAGAAAGGACACGCCAACGATGAGCCAGCCATAGTAAAAGCGCGGGCCCGTGCGGGCGCCCGGTGAGCGGGAATCGTTCAAGAAATCCTCTGGGATGAATGTATCCGAAAACCGGATTATACGCGCTTCTCGGGCCGGTGTCCCACCGAAGCCGGTGTCCCGCCGGGACCAGGATCGGTATAATCTCCCTTCGGCTCGAAATTTCCTGAAAACACCCGGACAAGGCGGCCTTCATGGTTCAATCCGCACTCATCGAAAAGCTCAGGGCAGCCGTGGGCGAGGATTACGTTCACACCGCCCACGAGGCGATGCGCGCCTACGACCACGACGCCCTGATGATTTACAAGGGCCTGCCCGGGGCCGTTGTTCTCCCCGAATTCACCGAGGAGATATGCCGGGTGATGGCGATTTGCCACGAGGGGCGGGTCCCCGTCATCGCGCGCGGAGCGGGCACCTGCCTTTCGGGCGGCGCGACCCCCGCTCCCGGGGGCGTCCTCCTCGTCACCACCCGGATGAACCGAATCCTCGAAGTGGACTATGAAAATCTCATCGCCAGGGTCCAGCCGGGGGTGGTCAATATCCATCTCTCCGAGGAGACCCGGCCACGGGGTTTTCACTACGCCCCCGATCCCTCCAGTCAGATGGCCTGCACCATCGGCGGGAACGCTGCCGAAAACTCGGGCGGCGCCCACTGCCTCAAATACGGAATGACGACAAACCATATCCTCGGGATGACGGTGGTGCTCTCCTCGGGCGAGGTCGTGCGCCTGGGCTCGGACGGCGAGGAAGCGCCGGGGCTCGACCTCCGGGGAATTTTCATCGGCTCGGAGGGAACTTTCGCTCTCACGACCGAACTCACCGTCCGCCTGACGCCCAATCCCGAGGGGGTGCGGACGATGTTGACGACGTTCTCCGAGGTGGGCGACGCCTGCCGCACCGTGAGCGATGTCATCGCCGCCGGGGCCGTGCCCGCCGCGATGGAACTGATGGACCGCTACACGGTCGAGGCCATCGAGAAGGTGATGAAGGCGGGTTACCCCCGGGACGCGGCGGCTGTTCTCCTCATCGAGCTCGACGGTCTCGATCCCTCGATGAGGCGGCTCGAGGCGATCATCCGCGAGATTTGCGAGCGCAACCGGTGCACCTCATTCCGGCTGGCCGAGAGCGAGGCCGAGCGTGAATCACTCTGGATGGGCCGGAAAAAAGCGTTCGGGGCATTCGGGGCCATCGCGCCCGCCTACTATTGCTTGGACGGGACCGTCCCCCGTTCAAAACTCGCCGAGGTGATTGCTGAGTTCGACAAGATCGGGGAGCGTTTCGGGTTCATCATCACCAACGTTTTTCACGCCGGGGACGGCAGCCTGCATCCCAATGTTCTTTTCGATGATCGGGTGCCCGGTGAGACCGAGCGCGCCGTCGAGTGCGGCTCCGAGGTGCTTCGGGTGTGCATTCGGGCCGGGGGCGTCCTATCGGGCGAGCACGGTATCGGCATCGAGAAAATGCGCGAGATGGTGGACCAGTTCGACGAGCCCACCCTCAAGATGATGGAGCGCATGAGGGACGCCATCGAGCCGACCGGCCTCCTCAATCCCGGGAAAATTTTTCCGGGCGAGGACGTTCTCTTCCCCATCGCCCGGAGCGGGGCCGCCATGCGCGCCACGCCGGGAATGTCCAAGTAAATCGCCATGACGC
>JAPYQX010000044.1 GCA_029937135.1 Nitrospinota bacterium | reverse complement strand
TCACCCATGCAGATCCGCGTCCCGGGCGCGAGGCCGCGCTCCGCCGCCATCTCCACCACTTGCCTCAAAAGTTCGATGCTGCCGGCGCCGGCATAACGCTCGTCGGTATCCGGAAAATGGACCCCGATATCGCCCAGCCCGGCGGCGCCCAGAATCGCGTCGCAGATCGCGTGGGCCAGGACATCGGCGTCGGAGTGCCCGGCGAGCCCTTTTTCGAAGGGAATCTCCACCCCCCCGAGGATGAGCCGCCTCCCCGCTTCGAGGCGGTGAACGTCAAAGCCCACCCCGACCCGGTTCATCGGTCTTCTCTGATGATAACCGGTGGCGCGCCAGCCCGGGCGGTTTGGGCCTGGGCGGTTTGGGAGGTTTGGGTGCCGTCGCCTGTAATCAGCGGCGCGGCGGCCTCTGGATGGGTCAGATAGGCTTCAGCCATTTCCAAGTCCTCGGGCGTTGTGATCTTGATATTGAATTTGGAACCCGGGATCAGCCTCACGCGAATTCCCATAGCCTCGAGAAGAGCGGCCTCGTCCGTACCCTCGAACCCATCGGCGGCGGCCAGGGCGAACGAGCGCTCGAGCAGATCTCGCCGGGAGACCTGAGGAGTCTGGGCCAGCCAGAGATCACCGCGCGGCACGGTGGCCTCGATGAAATCTCCCATGCCCGCCCGCTTGACGGTATCCGACACGGGCAGGGCGGCGATGGCGGCGCCGGTTTCCAGGGCGCCGGCGAGGCATGCTTCAACGAGACCGGGCGGCAGGAGGGGGCGCGCGCCGTCGTGAACGATCACCCACTCTACCTCGGGCGGAAGGGCGGAGAGCCCGTTCACGACCGAGTACTGGCGCTCGGAGCCGCCGGCCACCGGCAGAACCGGGACAGGC
Organism: Nitrospinota bacterium; assembly: GCA_029937135.1. Lineage (GTDB taxonomy): Bacteria > UBA8248 > UBA8248 > UBA8248 > UBA8248 > UBA8248. The sequence goes on along the minus strand of JAPYQX010000044.1, from coordinate 13,001 downwards.
AGCCCGGCGGGAGGCTCGAAGGACGCCACCTCCGAGGCCGGAAGCACCAGGGCGATGCAGCCCACACGGCCTTCCTCGGCGAGGCGCCATAGGGTGCGGTGTAGGAGCGGGGCACCGCCAAGGTCCCGGAACTGTTTTGCCACCGGGCCGGGCAGACGCTCCCCTCCCCCGGCCGCCGGAACGACGGCCCCCACTTTTTCGGCCGGGGGAATCGATGTCATTTCGGAATTTTCCGCTGTGTGATGCCGCCCGAGGCGCGCGTCTCAGGCGCCGTTCCTGTCCGAGTCGGGACCGTCCTTGAGCTTGGTGAAGATCATCCGGCCCGCTGTGGTCTGAAGCACGCTGGTCACCGAAACGGAAACTTTATCCCCAATATGCTCTCGGGCTTGATCGACGACCACCATCGTCCCGTCGTCGAGATACCCGACGCCCTGGCCAAGCTCCTTGCCCTCCTTGAGAACGAGAACATGCATCACCTCGCCCGGCAGGACAACGGGTTTCACCGCGTTCGCGAGCTCGTTGATATTCAGAACCGAAACCCCCTGAAGCTCGGCCACCTTGTTCAGGTTAAAGTCGTTGGTCATGACCTTACCGCCGGTTTCCTTGGCGAGAAGCACGAGTTTCGCGTCCACCTCGCGCACCTTGGGGAAGTCGGTCTCCACGATCCGGATGTCGAGCGCCGGGTTTTGCTGAATTTTCTTGAGAATGTCCAGGCCGCGCCGGCCCCGGTTCCGCTTGAGCGAATCCGAGGAGTCGGCAATCATCTGGAGTTCGTGGAGGACGAACTGAGGGAGGATCAGCGGCCCGTCCAGGAATCCGGACTCGAAAATATCAGCGATTCGGCCATCGATAATGACGCTTGTATCGAGAATTTTTTCAATCGGCTTGCCAGCGCTCTCAATCTCGGAGCCCTGAGCCACGGAGCCCAATCCCCGACGAAAGTGGAACCGCCTTCCGTGCGCGGATCCGATAGCGTTGGCCACATAAGCGCAAATCAGGCCGATAAATAGACCGGCGAGGGACCGGGAGGAGGGCGGCACGCTATCCCCGATCATCGCCATGACGGTGAAGGCGGCGGCAATCCCCAGTATCAGCCCGGCAAGGCCGCCGATGATGGCGCCCAGGCTCATCAGGATAAGCCTGGTGACGAATGCGAACGCCCACAGGGCGGCCAGGGTGCCGGCCAAGGCTCCCCCCAGCAGGCCATTCATTGTCGAATAAAGAGAAAGTCCCAAAAAAGCGCCGAGCATCGCGGAGATGGCCACCATCATGGTCCGGCCGCCGAGATGATAGTTTTTCGGTGGACTCCCTTTTGTTACTTTAAAATCCAGAGGCCCTGCTCTCGAGCCTTGCTCCGTTTTGTCCATAGTCCCACCTCCTGGCGGAAGGAGTAGCATTTAAGACGGCGATATGATCACTCCCCTGCCCTTATGAATGTCCCGCTTTTGCCACCCGTCTTTTTTACCAGACGGACGGCGGAAATAGTCATTTCCTTGTCCACCGCTTTACACATGTCGTAGACCGTCAGGGCCGCGATGCTGACAGCCGTCAAGGCCTCCATCTCCACTCCGGTGCGGTCCCGCGCCCTGACGACGGCCTCCACCTCAAGCGAGCCCTTGTCTTCGGCGGGATCGAAATTCACCTCGACGCTGGTCAGTCTCAGGGGGTGGCACATTGGAATCAGACCGGAGCAACCCTTCGCCGCCATGACGCCCGCGATCCGCGCCGTTCCGAGGACATCGCCCTTCGGAAGGCCACCCTCGAGAATCAGCCGGAGCGTGCCCGGTTCCATCTCGACCCGCCCCCGGGCGATTGCCTCCCGGGCGGTTTCGGGCTTCTCGCCAACTTCGACCATCCGCGCGCGGCCATTATCGTCGAGATGGGTCAATTCCTGAGCCATGCGGTCTCCAAAATCCAGGCAAATCCAGACAAATTAAGGCAAATCAATCTCTTATTCGCCCCTCGCCCCAAAAAAGGGGCTTTGGGCATTATACATCTCTCCGATCATAAACGGAAAGAAATCGGTCCATTGAAAATAGGGCTCCCTGGGGGAGGAAATCCATGTAATCAAATTAAAATTAACGGGTTACGTGGGTCCGGGTAGCTGTGGGAAAATATGGGACGGGGGGACCGGCGCAATCAGGCGCACCACACCGGGGGAAGCGGAGAAATATCTCTAAAGCTTGGGCAGGGTGAGTCCCTGTTGTTTCTGGTATTTCCCCTTTTTGTCGGCATAGGAGGTTAGGCAAACCTCATCGCTCTCAAAAAAGAGCACCTGTGCGATTCCCTCGTTCGCATAGATTCTCGCGGGAAGAGGGGTTGTATTGGAAATTTCCATCGTGACGAACCCTTCCCACTCGGGCTCAAAAGGGGTGACGTTCACGATAATTCCGCACCGCGCATAGGTGCTCTTGCCCACGCAAACCGTCAGGACGCTTCGCGGAATCCGAAAGTACTCGACCGTACGCGCGAGGGCGAAGGAATTCGGCGGAATGATGCAGGTATCAGCCTGAACCGAAACAAAAGATTTTTCATCGAAATTTTTCGGATCGATAATGGTGGAGTTGACGTTGGTGAAAATCTTGAATTCATCGGCGATTCTGATGTCGTAGCCATACGAGGAGACGCCGTAGGAAATTTTCCCGTTCCGCACCTGAGTCGCCTCGAAGGGTTCTATCATCCTTTTTTCGCGGGCCATCTGGATAATCCATCGATCAGACTTGATGCTCATTTCGCCTCCTGAATCTAAAAAAATTTACATCGAAACTGATTTTTTTTGAGAGTGTCCTGGACAATACAGGAGGGCAAAGCCTCTGAGGGAGGGAGGAGACTACGCCCCTCCCTACCCCCAGAGCACGCGCCTCCACCCGCCCGATGGCGGAGACGTGTGATGCGTTGATTCAAATAATCTATGGGGGGATTAAATCACAACATATTGTGGGTGGTCAACGAAAATCAGGGGCTAAACCACAAGTTGTTGTGGATAAAGGGTGGAAACCCCAGAGGAAATCCGGGCTGGAAACCTGTGGAAAAGATGTGAAATGAACCCTTCGGCCCGGCTTCGATTCTGGCTCCGACCCTGGTCCCGTCCCGGCCAGTACTCAGGAGATCCTTCCGACGCCTTCGAGCACCCACGGCCAGTGCCTTTAGCACCTGCGGCCGCCGCTTTCAATCGGGGATGTTAAGTGCGATTCGCCGGCTGGAAATTCCGGCGGCGGAAATCGACTTGGGATTTCACTTAAGGCGCTCGGGATAGGTTACCGTTTTACTCTCGAGCCGGAGTTTATCGAGCAGCGCATTAAAGGCCCGCTCCCTTCGCTTTCTGGAAATGATATTTCGCACCTCGTCCTTGACCTCATCGAAGGCGAAATCGGCGTCCTCCCTTCTTTCCGACACACGAACAATCTGCCAGCCCGCCGGGGTTTCGATAGGCTCGCTCTCCTTTCCAATCGGAAGAGAAAAAATCGCCTTTTCGAGATTGACATCGACCTCCCCCCGCCGGACCACTCCGAGCTTGCCGCCACGCCGGCCGGAGGATTTGAATATCGAGCGCCTTCTCGCGACTTCCTCGAAAGAGGCTCCCCCGCGCAGCTCGCCAAGGGTCTCGCGCGCTTCTTTCTCGCTCACCAAAACGATAATACTGATGCGGGCCGAGGCCTTTCGCTTGAACTTTTTCCGGTTATTCCGGTAATACCGGAGCATCGCTTTTTCGTCCGGGGGGCCAATCCAGTCCGGCAACCTATCGACAAGCTCCTGTATGACAATCCCGCGGCGCGCGAGGCGCAATCGCGATTGAACCCTTTCGGACAGATCCAGTTTCCGGCGCAAGGCCTCCTGATAAAGAAGCTCCGTCTGAACGAGGCGATCAAGAAACTGCTTACGCCTCTCCAGCGCGGTCACCCCGACCTCGACCGGCAAAGCCCTGAGATGATCGGCTACCATTTCGAGGGTGATCTCACGGCCGTTCACCACGGCGATCACGGGGCTTGGACCACCGTCTGATTTTAGCGCCGGTTTTTTCGGAGTGGCCGCAGCCCGCACCAGCGGCCGCAACCCCTTTCTCTCCACCGGCTCCAAATCCGCCAAACTTCTTTCCACCGGACCTCTTTCCGTAGGCTCTTTTTCCGCGGGAAAACCGTCGGAGACTGCAAAAAAGAGGAAAAAAATCATCCCCCAGAGGGAAAATATGTTTCTCACGTGTACATGACTCCGAAGAGGACCTCGGATAGATTCACCGAACCCCAAAGTGCCGGCCGATATATTGATAGAAGGAGTCGTGCATGAACTGCCGCTCGATGTGAAGGGCCAAGACGCACTCCTCGAATCTATCCGTCAGCTTCCTGTAAAAGCGGGCCGAGGGCCGCAGGGCATCGATCTCGGCGACATGGTAATAAGCCGCCTTACCCTGGGAAACATAAAATTCCGGATTCTTCTTTTTGTGTTCGAGGTTTTCAGGATAGAGGCCCGTGAAAAAAAGGCAAACATCGCCCATATGCCGTTTCACCTCGCGCACGGAGACGCTGTCCACCCCCCGGGCCTCGGTGAGGAAATCCACGACATGTTCAAGGCGCTCTCCCGATTTCCGGCCCCGCCGGAAGAGTTGATCGACGTGGACGAACCGCAACAGCATTTTCCACACATACTCGATGACTTCCCGATCCCGGAAACCAATGGCCTCGAAAGCGGACTCCGTTGAGGAGCGGAAGAAGCGGCCCAGCGAATGCGTCTCGGAAATTTGACCAGATTTGCCGATATCCATCATTCATCGGCCTCCCTTTAGGCGGATGGTCCCGCAACCCCTCCATGATATAAAATGTCCTTTTCCGCCGTCAAATTCCAATTTCCAGCCGTTAGGCCAAAAAAAAATCTCATCACAGAAAATAAACGGTGAGCGAAACCAGGTAGACCAGATAGACTGAAAAGAATACCGCCCCACCCAGGCGGCCGATACCGCCCCGGAAAACCGCCAGAAAAAATACGAGTGCCATCAACATGCCCATGACGGGAAATTCCAGCGCGAAAAGCTGCCGCTCGATACCCATCGGGAGTATCGTCGCCGCCCCACCGAGCACCAGGGTGAGATTGAACACATTGGCGCCAATGACGTTCCCCACGGCGATGTCGCCGTGCCCGCGCAGGGAAGAGGATATGGCCGTAACAAGTTCGGGGAGGGAGGTTCCCAGCGCCACCAGCGTAAGCCCGATAACCAGTTCGGACACCCCCGCCGCGCGGGCGAGGACCGCCGCGTTCTGAACGATCAACACGCTTCCGCCGACGACGCATCCCCCGCCAGCGATAAAGTTCCGGACGGTCGGCCCCCAGTCGTGCGGGGCGGCCTCGGGTGCGGGCCCTCCGTTGTCCCAGCCGGACTGACGCATCATAAGCCCAAGATAAACACCGGCTCCCGCGAGCAGGAGGAGCCCGTTCCATCCACCCAGGCCGCCGTCCCACCCGAGAGCGACGACCGCCGCTCCGGCGGCAATCATGGAAAGCCCCTGCACCATACTGATCGACCGGGGCACCTTGACCGGTTGAATCAAAGCCGCTAGCGCAAGGATGAGACCGATGTTGCATATCGTCGAGCCCACTGCGTTGCCGACCGAGGTCGCGGGCTGGTCAAGGAAAGCGGCGATATAGGAAACACTCACCTCGGGGGATGTCGTCGCGAGGCTGACAATGGTTGCACCGATGAAAATCTTCGGTACGCCGGTGGCGTCCGCAATTCCCACGGCGCCATCGGTGAACCACTCGGCCCCCTTGATTACGGCGCCAACCCCGGCAGCAAAGACCGCCAGGTTCAGCCATATTGGAAAACTCTGAAAAAAGGATTCCACGGGGTTGGCGTCCTCAGGCGATCTCCGGTCTCAGCCGGCGCAAAAAGCATTGATTTTTCAAGAGAATTGGTGATTTTAACAGCGCTCGCCGCCGCAAGACAGCCCCCCGCTCCCCACACTGGACCATATGAGCGTTTTGGACCCTTGATTTTCTCGTCCCAATTGGGAAAAATGAAGATATATTGGATGAAATCGAATGGCCCGAGCCATCTCAGGCGAATCAACACATTTCCCCGCCCTGAAGAGCATACCAAATGTTGACGGGAAGGTTGACGCCTGTTAAATATTGACGAAAGTCTGCTCATGGGCAGTGTTCGCCTCTTCTGATGGAACGAAAAATAAGTATAATTCACCGATGGGTTACGCCCACCCGTTTTGATGCGGACGATTTTGCGGTCAAATTATTCAATCTCCCGTAAAAAGGAAAATAAGCGTGCAGAGCCAAGATTCCGTCATCAAGATTTATGACCGTTGGGGGAATATATACGACTTCTTCTTTAAACGGGTATTCCGCGAGGGCCGGAACGTCGGGGCCCGGATGCTCGACCTCAAGCCGGGCGAGACGCTCCTCGAGGTGGGTGTTGGCACGGGTCTCTCCCTGCCCCTATATCCGCGGAACAACAAAATTACCGGGATCGACATTTCCCCAAAAATGCTCGACAAGGCCGGGGAAAAAGTCGCCGAGCACCGATTGACCAACATCAATCTCAAGGTCATGGACGCCCAGGTTATGAAATTCCCCGACAACAGCTTCGATTGCGTTACGGCCTGCTACGTTGTCAGCGCCGCTCCCGACCCACTCAAAGTGGTCTCGGAAGTTTGCCGCGTCTGCAAGCCCGGCGGACGAATCGTATTCATCAATCATTTCAAGAGCCGCAACCCGCTTCTCGCGTTTTTCGAAACCCTTATCAACGGGGTGTGCAAGAAATTCGGATGGGAGACCACGGTGGACCTGGACGCGCTTCTCGAGGCGAACAACCTCTCGCCGCGCGCCCATGAAAAAGTGAACATGTTCGACTATTGGCAGGCGGTTCTCGCCATCAACCCGGACAAATAGACTCCCCCCCGGCATCGCACCGCACTGATACCTCCGGAACCTCTTTCCGCGCTTCGCCTTTTTCTCATCGTTGAGGCCCGATGGGTCCTGACGCATCGTCCCGGCCCATAGGCCCGAGGAATTTTTGGATCACATGACAGGAATCCTTTTCGCCGCCATCGCCGCGCTCGCCTGGACGTTTTTCAGCTTCGCAATGAAAACCGCTCTCCGGGACGCTTCCGTCTTCAAGGCCGCGGCGGGCGTCACCGGGCTGAACGCCATGTTCGTTACGATAGTCGCCCTGTTCATCATCTCCCCGGCCGATTTCGTTCCGAAAAATACCGATACCATCTTCTATCTCGGGCTCGCCGGGGTTTTTCACGTCGGCCTGGCCCGTATATTTTTCTACACCGCGATTCAACGCCTGGGCCCGAGCCGGGCCATCCCGATGGCGATGAGCTACCCGGTTGTCACCGCCGTGACCGCCGCCTGGTTTCTCGGCGAGCCGGTCACGGCGGCCATCCTTGGCGGCCTGGCGCTCCTCCTCGGAGGCATCGTCCTCATCGTCCAGGCCGACCCGGCCCGTCCCGGGACCGAGCAGAGCGCCGCCCCCTCATGGCGAATCGTCGGCTGGGCCAGCGCGGCCATCACAGCCCTTCTCTGGGGAATCGCGGCTACCTTCTTTAAAAAAGCGGCCCTGGGGGTTCACCCGCTGGCCGTGACATCGGTTTCCCTCTGGGTCGGCTTCACCGTCTCTTTTTTGATCTCAAGGTGGATGGACCCCAAAGGCCGGGTCCCGGGGAGTTCGTGGCGGTGGCTCCTGCTCTCGGCCGCCCTCCAGACCGTTGCCGTTCCGTTCTACGTCCTCGCCTTTACCCACACCCTCGCCGTCCGGGTGACGGCAATCGTATCGATCCAGCCCTTCCTGGCGATCCCGATCGGCTGGCTCATCATGCGCGAGGCCGAGAACATCACCCCGCGCCTCGCCATCGGGGCGACCCTCATCGTCGGGGGGACGATCCTCGTCATCCTCTAAGGATTGGGAATCTCCCGTGGAATTACCTCCTCCGCCCGTATCGCTCCAAAAGAGCCGGTGGTATGATCCCCCCCTTAAAATTCTTCACTGAAAGGAGACAACCGATGGGAGATATAATTCACGTCACCAAGGCCCGGGTCGTGAAAGAACCCGGGAAGGGGATGAAAACAGCCTACCTGGACGCTTTCCCCGATGACCCGATCCCCTACGGGATCCACGGCGGCATCATGGCCTACTACAAAGCGAAACCGGAAGTGGAGCGGCCCGCGACGCTGGATCATCTCGTCGCCTCCGTCGCCGGCTGACTCACCGGCAATATGGGAGGCGCGCTGGATGCGCGTGGGATAATAAGTTCACCGGACAACCTCGTCGGCCACGTTGAGGGAATTATCGAGGACGTGGACGGCATGGCGCTAATCACCAAGATCAAGATCCACTACAAGGTGCGAATCCCCAAGGGAAAGCGCGAGGAAGCCGAGCGCGCGCTGTCTGTCCACGACTTGGGGTGCCCCGCGAGCCAGAGCGTTCAGCGCGGGATCATCGTCGAGCACTCAGCCGAGTTCGAGGAAGTGGACGAGTAGACGGTTCGCTCCGCACAAAAAAATCCCCCGCGTCCATCACCGGCGCGGGGGATTTTTTTCGATCCTGAATTCAACCTCAAAATTCAACCTCGAAATTCAATCTCAGAATTCAGGAGTCCTCTTCGGCCTCCCGGCCCTCCTCCTTCTGGCCCTCTTCTCGCCGGCTCCCTTCCCGGCGGCTTCCTTCCCGCCGGCCTCCCACTCGCCGGTCAGACGCTCCCCGGCCCTTCTCGCGCCGCTTATCCACCCGCCGCTCCTCCACCCGCCGGCCTGACGCCCGGCGGTCCTCACCCTTCCGATTCTCCTCCTGCCGGTCATCCTCCTGCCCGTCAGTCGCCCCATCGGGCGCCACCTGCCCGTCATCCATTTGACCGTCCTCCACTTGCAATCCAAACATCCATAACCCGCCGCCAGCCGTGAATAGCACCAGCGCGTACCCCGCCACCCCCGCCCAGGTGCCAATCAACAGCGAGCCCAGGCCAAACATCCCGGCAAAAATCATCAGGCTCGTGAGCACCCACCGGGCTATCAACGCGCCCACCGGCGCTCCCGCCTCGCCCGGCTCCCGGACCGGCCCCCATGCGCCGGGCGGCCTGACTCTTGCGTAAAAGACACGCAGCGTCTCCCGGTCCACCGGGCGGCTAATGAGCGTCGCCGCCAGCATCGCCGCACCGCCCGCCACAACCTCCCAGAGGAGGAGCACAGCGAACTCGGGCGGGGGTGCTCGCCCATGTTGAGTGCTGTCGCCACCGCGAAGGCGGTCACCATCCCCGCCACCTCGGTCCAGGCCGTCGTCCGCCATCAGAGCCAGCGCAAGATCACCGGCAGCCCCAGTCCCGCCCCGAGCGAGACGTTGAACTTCCAGGCCCACTCGATGGAGGAGATTTGAGACGCCACCGCGAACGAGCCCAGCATCATCAAAAGCACCACCACCCGGCTCGCGCGGACAGCCTCCCGCGCACTGGCGCCCGGACGCAGGAAACGCGCGTAGATATCGTTGATGAGATAGCTTGTCCCCCAGTTGAAGTGGGTGTCCACCGTGCTCATGAACGCACCGAGCAGCCCCACCAGCGAAAGGCCGAGCAGCCCCGCCGGGAGCAGATGGCCCATCAACAGCGGATAGGCCGCCTCCCGGTCGGCCACGACCTGCGCCGCGAGGGTGCCCACGGGCGCCTCCATCCCCTTCGGGAAGAGCACGAGGCCCACAAGGCCGATGAGAATCCAGGGCCAGGGCCGGATGACGTAGTTCGCCACAGCGAACCAGAGCACCCCCTTGCGGGCGTCCCCGGGGGTCGCCGCCGCGCTCGTGCGCTGGGCCATGTAGCCCCCGCCGTCCGCGTTTCCCTGCGCCCACCAGACCACGAACAAATAGATCAGGATCACCTGCCAGCCCGCCCACTCGGCCCCCTCGGGCGGGGTGAAGGAGAGAATATCCGCCGCCCCGGCCGCGCCGTAGATTTCGGTGAGCTTCGTGGTTAACCCCGATAGCCCGCCCACGTGCGCCACCGCCACCCAGGCGAATATCATCGCGCCCAGGAGCGCGATCACGAACTGAAAAAGGTCGGTCAGCATGACCCCCCTGATGCCGCCCGCGCTCGAATAAATCCCCACCAGGAGCACCAGCGCCGCTACCGTCAGGGTTTCGTTCAGCGTCCCCATGATCAGCATTTCGGGCCAGACCGCCTCAACCGCGCTCCACATGCCCGTCGGCAGGATTTCGTTCCACCTCAGGAACGGGGCCGCGATTTTGCCCATCGCCCGGAAAACCCAGCCCATCACAATGAGATTCACGACGAGCGATGAATAGATCGCCTTGAAACCCCGGAGCCAGCTTCCCGGGCCGGGCCCGTAGCGCCGCTCGATGAGCTCGGCGTCCGTCACCACCCCCGCCCGCCGCCAGAGCGGGGCGAAAAACGTCGCCACCCCCACCGTCCCGATCGCCCAGGCCCACCAGAACCAGTTTCCCGAGATGCCCCTGCTTGCCACGATCCCCGCCACCACCAATGGCGTATCCGAGGCGAAGGTCGTCGCCACCATGCTCGTCCCCACCCACCACCAGGGCAGCGAGCGGTCCGCCACGAAATAGGAAGTGATGCTCGTCGAGGAGGCCTTTGAGGTCCAGATTCCAACGCATACCGCGAACGCGAGATAGGCGAAGATTAATGTCCAGTCGATGAGGGTTAGCATGGGGGGCTTTTATGGGCGGGCGGGATTTCAGACTTTATCATCGTACTTTAGATATGGTTAATTCCCAAGGGCGCGGGCTTTAGTAAGGGCATATTTTTCCCGATCATTCAGGTCGATATCAGAATACAAACGGGCGGCTTGATAATAATGCTGCTTTGCCAATTCCGGATTTATCTCCGCTTCCAGCTCATCCAAATGGACTAGCGCTTGTGCCTCTCCAAGGCGGTCCTCCACCTGTCGGAAGAGAGTGCACGCATTGTCGTAGGCCTTGCGCGCCTCATGAGTCCGGCCAAGCTGGCTTTCCAGATCGCCCAATCCACGTAACCCATTCGCTTCCCCGAGACGATCACTCATCTGTTGATAAAGCTGGCGCGCATCCCCATAGGCCTTGCGTGCCTCATCAAACCGGCCAAGCTGCCATTCCAATTCGCCGAGGCCACCGAGCACATTTGCCTCTCCGAGATGGTTGCCCTCCTGCTGATAAAACTGGCGAGCGTCCCCAAAAGCTTGCCGCGCCTCATTGTACCGTCCAAGGCTATTTTCCAGATTGCCCAAGCCTCGGAGCACGTGCGCCTCCCCGAGGCGGCTTCCCTCCTGCTGATAAAGCAGGCGCGCATTTCCGTAGGCCTCCCGCGCCTCATTGTTCCGGTTAAGCACTCTTTCCAATTCTCCCAGAGCGTTAAGCACGGCCGCCTCCCCAAGGCGACTTTGATCTTGACGAAAGAGCGCCCGCGCCTGTTCATATGAGGATCTCGCTTCATCGTATCGGCTAATGTAATAAAAATTTATTGGACTCCTTCAATAATTCCACTGCTTTTTGCGTCAATTCTCCGACGACGTGTGATGTGGATTGCTCGTCCGCCAACGATTGAGGATTCTCTTCGCTACCTATGGGGGACAGCTCTTTAATTTCAGGGATTTTCAGATCGCTGACCTCGGGGCGGGGTGGCTCGACTTTTCCCGTTTCGGAAGTCCTATGAGCGCGCATCAAAGCCCACACACAACCACCAGCAGCCAGAACCAATAGGGCAAAAATCGAAATCTTGACTAATTCGGGAGAGTCCCCGAATAAATACAATGAAACAATCGAAAGCAAGAATATGATTAACGAGATCACCCCGAGAGGACTTTTTGACGCCTCTTTGATCAGGCCGGGGCCTTGCTCGGTCAGTTTTCCAACAGGCATATCGCCATCTCCGAAAGGTGATATCCGCCCAAAATATTTTCAAATTATCCAATTCGGATTCTACACGAAAAACACCTGCCAGGTTGGCGGGTCATTTCTGTCATTCTGAGTGAAACGAAGAATCTGCTTGAGAGGAATACAGACGAATCAGCTTTTCGGCTGCAAGAATTCTATCAAAACGCCCTCGGGGGTTTTTACGAACGCGACGAAATTCCCCGACGAGCCGGTGTGAACGGGATTGATGAGCGCGCCGCCGCAATCGACGACGCAGGCGATGGCCCCCTCGATGTCGTCCACCATGAGGCCGATGTGGTTGATGCCCAGATAGGCGGGTGATTCGTTTTCGGGGGGCTCCTCTCCCGCCCTAAGCCCGCGCACCGAGAGCTTGGCCTCGCCGAGCATCATCGTGATGCTGAGGGAGCCGCTTTTTTCGCTGCGCCCGGCGATTTCGGCGTCGAGGGCTTTTTTCCACCACGCCGCGGTTGCCTCGGGGTCGCGGCTGACGAGGTGGACATGATGAAACCCCCCGTAAACGGCCATTGGTTTTTCCTCCAGAAAAAAAGAACCCTCATCCCAACCTTCCCCGGAGGGGCGGGGGTTTTTATGTTCCCTCTCCCTAGCCCATAAAATACCCCGCGACGGCGGCGATCAAAACCACCAGCCAGGGCGGACATTTCCAGTAGGTGAGCAATCCGAAGGCGGCGAGGCCGAGGGCGAAATCGGCGGGCTTGTGAATCGCGCTCGTCCAGACGGGGTTGTAGAGGGCGGCGAGAAGGAGGCCGACGACGGCGGCGTTCAGCCCGCGCAGGGCGGACTGGACTCCTTGCTGCGCGCGGATGTCGTCCCAGAAGGGAAGCGCCCCGATCACGATGAGCCATGAGGGCAGGTACACCCCTATGAGACAAATCGCCGCGCCGGCGAGACCGGCCGGGGCCGTGGACATGATCGCCCCGAGGTAGGCGGCGAAGGCGAACAGGGGGCCCGGTACGGCCTGGGCCGCGCCGTAGCCCGCGAGGAAGCTCTCGTTGCTCACCCAGCCGGGAGGCACCACCTCGGCCTGAATCAGGGGCAGGACAACGTGGCCCCCACCGAAGACGAGGGAGCCGGTGCGGTAAAAGCTGTCGAAGCGGGCAAGCGCGGG
>JAPYQX010000398.1 GCA_029937135.1 Nitrospinota bacterium | reverse complement strand
GCCTGGAGCAGGACCCGGAGGACGAGACGGCGTTTACATTTTCCCTGACCGGGATGGTCCGTCATCTCTACTGGGAGGGGCTCGTCCATCTCAGGACCATTCAGCGCCTCAAGGTGGCCCAGGGTCTCGGCCTCGCCGTTCAAATTGAGCGCGAGGGGTATTTAATCGATCCGTTTTTCTGGGGGCCGGGCGATGCGCCCCGCTTTTAGAATCCATCGCTTTTGTTTCGAAAGGAGAACTTCATGGCGCCGCCGGTCGAGCTTTGCCTGATACTTTCCCTCACGGTCCGGGGGCTATTCATCGGCAGCTACGAGAAAATGCGCGAGGCGGCGCAGGAGGCCGAGCGGATGGGGTTCCACTCCCTCTGGCAGTGCGATCACTTCTTCTCGGTCAATCCGAAGGCCTACGCCGAAATTTCGGGCAAGGGCGACCCGGATGCTGATCTGTCGGGCGCCGGCAAATCGGGAGACGACTCCGGCCCGGTGACGATCCCCCTGCTCGACAGCTGGGTGGCGGCCTCGGCGCTTTCGCGCGACACAAAAACCATCCGCCTCGGGCATCTGGTCAACGCCGTAGGCTACCGCCCCCCCGCCCTTCTCGCGCGAATGGCGGCAACGCTCGATGTCATCAGCGGGGGCCGCCTCGAATTCGGCATCGGAGCCGGCTGGCTCGCGCCGGAGTACGCCGCCTACGGATATCCGTTTCCAAAACCCTCCGATCGGATCGCCCAGCTCGCCGAGGCCGTCCAGCTCATCCGCCGGATGTGGACCGATCCCGCCCCGAGTTTTCAGGGCGAATATTTTCAGATCGAAAACGCCTACTGCGATCCACCTCCGCTCCAGAAACCCTCGCCGCCTGTCTGGATCGGAGGCGAGGGCGACAAGATCCTCGAGGTGGCGGCGCGCTATGCCGACGGATTCAATTCCCGGTGGTGGCCCCCCGAGCGGTTCGCCCGGCGGATACCGGAGCTGGCCGAAATCTGCCGAGCCGCGGGCCGGGACCCGGAGCTTTTCCGCCCCTCGGTCATGCTGATGCTCATCCCCGAGAAAAACCCGGCCGACGCCGAGGCCGAGCGTAAAAATTTCGCCGTCGTTCCCGACTCGGGGGTGATCGCGGGGACGCCCGAGGAATGCGCCGCGCGGCTTGAAGCCTACGTAAAAGCGGGCGTCAGGCGGATACTCCTGACGATCCCAGATGTGGATAAAAAACCTCACCGCCTCCAGCTGGCCGGAGAGGAAATCCTGCCCGCCCTGCGGGGGCTCTAGGCGGGCGGCCGGAAAGGTCCGGCGACCTCCCCCCTGTTTCGCCCGAATCCGGCATTCGCCGCGGGGCGGGGTTGATCAGATGCTGCGTTTGTCAATAAAATCAGCTTTTGGAAACATCGTCGATTCAGGAGAAGCGAAGAAATGGCAATAGGAAAAGAAATGCCTAGCGTGATTTTCGCGGCGCGGGAGGAGTTCATGATCCGCATCATCCGCGACATGCTCCGGGGTTGCGACATCAAAACGGTCGGCACGAACACCGTGATCAAGGACGCAATCGCCGATATTCGCGCCCACGCGAAAAAATGGGATATTTTCCTGATCGACGGAAATTTTCCCGAGGCCTTCGACTCGGTCGATGGAATCCGGAAGGAATTCGGACCGCACATGAAAATCCTTCTTCTCATGTCCACGCCCACCAAGGAGGATGTCGTCCGGGCCCATGAGGTGGGCGTCGATGATTTCATCGTCCTGCCCTGCTCGCCGGTCGATTTCGAGGCCAAGCTCAACCACATCATGGGCAAGGAAGTCGCCGCCAAAAAAGAGTCCAAAACAGCGGTTGTCTACCGCAAGAAGTAGCGCCATTTTTTCAACTTTACCGCTTTCCATTTCTTCTCTAATCGATTTTGGGCAGGGAGGATAATCGATATGCCGGTCGCTACCGCGCCGGGCGGCGTCGAACTCCGCTACGAGACTTCGGGAGAAGGTCCTCCCCTTCTTCTGGTCAGCGGAACGGGGCACGATCACACCTTCTGGGGCGGGCAGCTTTCTATTTTCGAGCGTGAATTCCGCTGCATCGTTTTCGACAATCGTGGCGTCGGCGCGAGCAGCGTCCCCCCGCCGGGCTACAGCCTCGCCGACATGGCCGACGACGCGGCTGCCGTCCTGGACGCGGCGGGAGTCCAAGCGGCCCACGTCATGGGTTTTTCGATGGGCGGCCACATCTCCCAGGAACTCTGCCTCCGCCACCCTGCGCGTGTCCTCAGCCTCGGACTTCATCACACCTGGGCGCGCAACTGTGCCCGCCTCGGAGATTTTCAGGCGATACGAAAGCGCATCGCCGAGCGCGTCGACATGGAAACGCTCGCCGAATTCAGCCTGCTCGGCCTCTACTCGCATAGCTACTACGACGCTCACGCCGGAGAGATGAAAGCGAAGGCAAAGTGGCTGGCGCAAAACTCCGGCCCCCGGGAGGGCTGGATCGGCCAGCTCGAGGCCACTCTGCATGGGGACACCCTTGATCGTTTGCACCGGATCAAAGTGCCCACCCTGGTGACTGCCTCGAGC
>JAPYQX010000397.1 GCA_029937135.1 Nitrospinota bacterium | reverse complement strand
GCCCCAGTTCCCGGGGGAGGAATCCGGCGAAGCGGAAGCTCCGGTGGCGAAGAAGGTGTCCGTGAAAAAATCGGCCTCCAAAAAAGCGTCCGTAAAAAAATCGGTGGCGAAGAAAGCGGCGAAGAAGGTGTCCGTGAAAAAATCGGCTGTGAAAAAAACATCCGGAAAAAAATCGGCGGCGAAGAAAGCGGCGAAGAAGGTGTCCGTGAAAAAATCGGCCTCCAAAAAAGCGTCCGGAAAAAAATCGGCGGCGAAGAAGGTATCCGTGAAAAAATTGGGCGCCAAAAAGAAAACCGTAAAGAAAAAGTCCAAAAAATCAACGGGCAAAAAAGCGTCCCGTGGCGGCAAATCGAAGCGCCGCTAGGATTCCTCTCTCGAAAATCAAAATTGCTCCGTGAAAATTCTCGAAGGGCTCAGGGTCATCGACGCCGGCCAGTTCAACGCCGGCCCCATCGCCTCGCTCTATCTGGCCGGCTACGGCGCCGATGTCGTCAAGGTCGAGCGCCCGGGCGGGGAGGACAGCCGCGCCATCGGCCCCTTCCGCGGAGGCGAGAGCAGCTACTTCATGAGCCTGAACCGAGGGAAGCGCTCCATCACCGTCAACCTCAAGAGCTCCGGCGGCGTTGGGGTGTTCAAGCGCCTTGCCCGCGGGACGGACATTCTCATCGAAAATTACATGCCCGGCGTGATGGACCGCCTCGGGGTGGGTTGGGAAGCACTTCACGCGGAAAACCCCCGGCTGATCTACGGCGCGGTCTCGGGGTTTGGAACCGAGGGGGCGGGCTCCGCGCGCCCGGCGTTCGACAGTCTGCTCCAGGCGGCGGGCGGTCTCATCAGCGTGACCGGCCCGGTGGGCGGGCCGCCCGTCCGGGTGGGAGTGTCCATCGTCGATATCACGAGCGGGTTGTTTCTCCTCTCGGGGATTCTATCGGCTTTGTGGCGGCGCGAGCGCACTGGGGAGGGTTGCCGCGTGGACGCCTCGATGCTGGCATCGACGGTCAATATCTTGGAAAACCCGGTCGCGCGGCACAGCTTCACGGGGGATGTCCCCGTACCCGAGGGGCTCTCGCATCCGGTTGTCTCTCCATTCTCGGGCTACCGCACCCGTGACGGTCTCATCTTCGTTGCCATATCGAATACCAAGCGCTACCGGGTGCTTGTCGAGGCGTTGGGCCGCGCCGATCTCGCGGCCGATCCGCGTTTTGCCGAAAACCGGGAGCGCGTCGAAAACGACGGCGCGCTGCGCGAGGTTTTAGAGGATATATTAAAAGAGCGCACCACCGCCGAATGGGAGGCATTCCTCATCCCCAAGGGAGTCACTGTCAGCGCCATCAACGATGTGGCCCAGGTGAAGGAGCGGTTTCCGGAAGCGTTTGTCGAGGTGGATCATCCCGCCGCCGGCCCGGCCCTCCTTCCGGGCTCGCCCGTCGTCTTTGGTGATGGGGAGCTTGATTTTTCGCGGCCCGCGCCATCTGTCGGCCAACACACCGGCGAAATCCTCGCCGAACTCGGCTACCCCCCCGGGGAGATTGAAGAGCTTGGGGAATCCGGTGCGGTCTAGGCGGGCGGGGGGTCTTCCCGCTTCTTTGAGCGGCCCTTCTTTTTCGGGGCGAATCGTTTCCTGAAACTTACGCCTTGGCGCCGTGTGATGCCGTAGAGCATCACGCCGCCCGCCGTAACCGAAATCAAAATCAAGGCGAAGCCCAGCGTCATGACCTGCTGAAACGGGGAGCGGGCGGCCTTCGATTTGTCTTCTGATTTTTGGGGAACTCCCTCGGTGGGTCCGATTTCATCGCCGGGGAAGGGCATGTGGGCGATGCCGCCCTGACCGGATCCGGACGGCGGTTCCATCTCAGGAAACCACACAAAAGGTATTGAAATCATCCCCACTACGAGTACGAAGGGGAGCACCAGCCGCGTCAAATATAAACGAAACAAATTCATGCCTCCCGGTTCGATCATCGAACCCTGAGTCCAAATATTAAGCTTCGCCGCGCGGCGGGTCCAGATGAGTTCGAGGAGTGCGGCGAGAAGTGCGGAAGCGGAGGTTGTTTTTTTGGGGAGATATTCCTAGGATATAGTCAATTCATCAAATTCGGTTTCATGCAATGATTCATACGCAGTTGTTTAAAAGGAATCCCCGATGATTCGTCCCCGGATCGGAATCACCTGCGATCTCACGAAACGGAAATTTCCGGAAGAACCCAACGAGCGGGATCGCCATTCGTTGATGGACGCCTACGTCCACGTTATTCAGAAGGCGGGGGGAATCCCCTTCCTCCTTCCCTCGATGGACGATGAAAAAGACGCGCTCGCTTTTATCGAGATTCTCGACGCGCTCGTTATCTCGGGCGGCGGTCACGACATCGACCCCGAGATATTCGGTGAAAGGCGTATCCCCGAATGCAGCCCGTCGAACGAGAAGCGGGCCGACTTTGAGCTTTCGATTTGCCGGGGGGCGCTATCGCGCGATTTGCCGGTCCTGGGAATCTGCGGCGGCGTTCAAGTGCTCAACGTCGCCGCCGGCGGAACGCTTGTCCAGGACATCGC
>JAPYQX010000043.1 GCA_029937135.1 Nitrospinota bacterium | reverse complement strand
ACCGGGGCGGGGTCCGCTTGTCCCTCGCCGGCGGCACCGCAACGAGGCCGGATGTTCATCCGATACGCGGCGGTATCGGCCGGTTCGAGGGCGCGGTGATCGGGTACCCCGGCGTCCACCGCATCGTGGTGGAGGTGGACGGGCTCCCCCCGGCGCGGACGCCGCCAATTCGGGTGGCGGCCGAAACCCCGGAGAGAAAGCTTCTGTTCGGCGATCCGCACTGCATGAGCGGCCTATGCGTCGGCGAGTATCCGGCCGGCCTCGATGCGCGGGGAATCGTGAACTACGTCCACACCTACGCGCGGGACGCGGCGGGGGTGGATTTCGGTGCGTGCACCTCGCTGGGCTACCGGATGGGCGATGACGAGTGGCGGGCGGTCCGGGAGGGTGCCCGCGATTTCACCGATCCGGACAGCTATGTGGCGCTCCCGGCGTATGAGTGGTTTGGTATGCGTGAGCGTCAGGATGGAAACAAAAACGTCTATTTTCTTGACGATGAGAACGCGCCCAAGTACGACTCGCGCGATCCCGAATCCGACATGCCCGAAAAACTCTGGGCGAAACTCGGCGGGTTGGAAGGCCGCGCCCTCACGATTCCTCATCACTCGACGAGCGCGATCATCGGCACCCGCTGGGAGTATCACGATCCCTGTTTTCAGCGGCTGGTCGAGATCTATTCCATCTGGGGCAACTCCGAGGCCGAAGGGTGCGAGCGCCCTCTTGTGAACCCCGCCGAATACCGGGAGCAGTCCGTCGCCGCCGCCCTTGAGAAAGGCTACCGGTTGGGCTTCATCGCGGGCTCGGACAGCCACACTTCCCAGCCCGGCTACTCGGACCGCCTTCGTCTCAAGAACGGTTGGCACGGCGGATACGCCTGCGTCTGGGCGGAGCGCTTTGACCGCGAGGGAATTTTCAGGGCGCTCTGGGAGCGGCGCTGCTACGCGACGACGGGAGCGCGGATTATTCTCGAATTCGAGCTCGGTGGTGCGCAGATGGGCGCCGAAATTTCTCTTCCTCCCGACGCCGTGCGCGAGCTCCTCGTCCGTGTAGAAGGTACGGCGGAAATTTCCGAGGTCTCCGTGCTCAAGAACGGTTTGGTGGCCCATGTGTTCCGAGGCGGGGGCGAGTCGTTCGAGGGCCGCTGGCTGGACGGCGCGAGATCGGGACGGGATACGGATTATTATTATGTCCGGGTGCTGCAGGCGGACGGCGAGATGGCCTGGTCAAGCCCGATCTGGGTTGATGCGGAGTAGGCATGGTTAAAGAAACGGCGGACGCGGTCATTATCGGCGGTGGAGTAATGGGCACCTCGATTGCGTTTCAGCTCGCCCGGCGCGGCTTCGGAAAAATCGTGTTGCTCGAGCGCGGCGGCATCGCCTCGGGCACGAGCGGAAAATCCTCGGCCCTCGTCCGGATGCACTATTCCAACGAGAGCACAATTCGTATGGCCTGGCGCTCGCTCGAGATGTTCGAGAATTTCGAGGAGCTGACCGGCGGCGGCCAGGCGAGCTTCAAACAGCCGGGCTATCTCGTGTTCGCGAACGAGGCGCTGGCCGGGGGCGTCCAGAGGAACATCGCGCTCGCCCGCTCACTTGGAGTCGAAACCGAGTGGCTAGATCCGGGCGAGGTGGCGCGGTTCGCCCCCTGGGCGAGGCTGGACGATCTGGCCGGCGCGGCCTATGAAAAGCGGAGCGGCTACGCCGATCCCCATGGGGTGGCGATGGGGTTCGCCGAGGGGGCGAGAAAACACGGCGCGATCATCCGCCAGAATTGCCCGGTGACCGGCGTCCGGGTCGAAGGGGGCCGGGTTGTGGGGGTGAGTACTCCACGTGGGCCCGTGGATTCACCCGTCGTCGTGAACGCGGCGGGGGCGTGGGTGAACAAGGTGGCGGGCCTGAGCGGCGACCGGTTTCCCGCCGAGGCCATCCGCGAGCAGGACACTGTTTTCGAGACTGAGGATGTTGGCGGTGAGCGCGTCGAAATCATGGTCTACGACGCGCCGACGAAACTCTATTTCCGCCCCGAGGGGGCGGACCTCCTGCTCATCGGGCGCGACAACATCGAGCCCGAGCACGTTGACCCGGACGATTACAACGAAAAAGAGGACATGGCGTTCGTGCTGGACGTGGTGAAGCGGATGACGCTCCGCTGGCCCGAATTCGAAAACGCGCGTCTCCTCCGGGGCTGGGGCTGTCTTTACTGCGTCACTCCCGACTGGATGCCCATCATGGACCGCCACCCCGAAACGGCGGGTTATTTCATCTGCACCGGAATGAGCGGACACGGCTTCAAGCTATCGCCCGCCGTAGGCGAGATGATGGCCGAGCTGATCATGACCGGGGAATGTCCCCGGCCCGATATCTCCGATTACCGCCTCGCCCGCTTCGCCGAGGGCGATCTGATGCAAAGCGCCTTTGATCGCGGGTTTCAGGGGTAGGGCCGCGACAGCGGCCCTGTAGGTGCGACAGCGGCCCTGTAACCCAAAGAGCCGAACCGGAAAAAAATTGAATAACGGTTACTTCTTGGGTCTCGGATAGATCTCGATCATCGGATAAAGCTGGCGGGTGTTTTCCGGGAGGCCGAAGAAAAGGGGCATCTCTTCTTTTTCGCCGTTGGCGAGGGTGTTGAGATCGAGCGGGCGTCCGTCCGGGTAGAACGCGCCCCCGCCGACTTCATGGAGAACGGCGAGCGGTCCGAGGATGTCCCAGATGTAGGGCCGGTCTATCAAGGTCCCGACGCCGCCGCCCGTGACGGCGTAGGTGACGTGGGCGGCGATGGAACCGTAAGCTATCGATTTTCCCGGATAATCCATTTTGTAAAAACGCTTCCGCGAGGCGGGAGAGAGAAGCACCGTCTGGTTATCGATCTCGACGGGCTTGAGCATCGGAATCGCCTCGCCGTTCCGGGTGGCGCCCTTCCCCCGTTTGGCTAAAAGAAGCTCGCCCAGGCGCGGCAGGAAAATCCCCCCCGCGAGCGGTACGCCGCCCTCCATCACCCCGATGCACATCCCCCAGGTCGGCAAACCGTTCAGGTATGGATTCGTCCCGTCGATGGGATCGACCGCCCAGAGGCGGCGGGCCTTGGCGTCAGTGCTATTGGAGTCGCCGTGTTCCTCGCCGACGATCCGGTCCTCGGGATATCGCTTGGCGATGCGGCCGGTGATGTACGTCTCCACTTGGCGGTCCGCTTCGCTGACCATGCTCCGGTCGGCCTTCCGCTCGCCCTTGGCGCTCGGGGCGAGGGCAAGCGCCATCGCGCCCGCCTCGCGGAGCGTCTCTTCGATAAAATCTTTCATGCGGCCTCCGTAAATCTGCCCGGTTTTCCGCCGGGGATACGCTCGGTTCGCCCGACCCGAAACTAACGCGCCGGGGCGTTTTTCGCCAGGCCCGCCCCGCGCGGTTGCCCAAATCCCTGCGTGGGCGCCGCAAGCCTGAGAAGATCCCGAAACCCCGCGCGGTTGCCCAAAAGAGGCGTGGAGGAACATACTGGCCGGGCGTATTCGAGGCGAGCTTATCCTCCGGCGGGAGATGAATCTCTCCCATCCGCCGGATTTACCTTAATAAAGAGCCCAGATTGAAAAACCGGAAGGATAAAACCCGCAACCGCTACGATTACACCAAAGGCTCCATCGGTTGGGCGATCACCCGTCTTTCGGTCCCGATGTGCGTCGAGCAGGTCATCCGGAACATCGACGGAGTGCTCGAAATCTACTGGATCGGCGTCCTGGGCCCGAATTTTCTGGCGGCGTCTTCGCTCGGGTTCATGACCGTGCTTTTCCTGCGGTCGGTTGGTTTCGGGGTGCGCATATCGGGACAGGCCCTCATCGCCCAGCGAATCGGCGCGGGCGACAGCGAGGGCGCCTCGATAGTCGCGGGCCAGACGATCCTGTTTCTCATGACCTACTCGCTGGTGTTCTCTGTCCTCGGGCTGGTTTTTTCGTCCCGGCTCATTTCCCTTCTGACTTCGGACCCCGAACTCATCCGACTCGGCACCGCATACATGCGCGCGGGTTTCATGGTGTTCATCGCCTGGGAGGGCATGTTTGTTTTCTCGAACATCCTCCGCGGCGCGGGTGAACCGGGCTACACCCTTATCGCGATGATTGGCGGTGTGTGCGTTTCGATGATCGCGGTGCCCCTGCTGATATTCGGGGCGGGTCCGGTCCCCGCTCTTGGAATCGCGGGCGGGTTCCTCGGCATGGGCGCCGGGCGGTTCACGGGGTGGATGGTGATGCTCTACGTCGTGGCGTCGGGGCGCTCGCGCATCAGGCTCAGGCCGGGCGATCTCTGGCCCCGGCCCGAGGTGATCGGGCGGATACTCGCCCTGGCCTGGCCGGTTTCGGTGCAAAACCTCCTCGAGCGCGGCGCGAATGTCATCCTGCTCCGGATGCTCTCGGCCTTCGGGCCCTTCGCGCTGGCGGCCTGGGCCATTGGCAACCGCATCACCCTCATCGCGCGGATGCCGAGCTTCGGGCTTCAGGGTTCGGTGCGCACCCTCGTGGGCCAGAACATTGGCGCGGGGCTCCCCGAGCGGGCGGCCCGCACCGTGAAGATCGCCCTCGCCGCGCTGACGGCCATCATGGCCGTTGTCTCGGTCGGGTTGTTCGTCTTTGCGCCCGAGATCGTCGTCGTCTTCGGGATGAAGGGCGAGGCGGCCGGTATCGGCGCCATGGCGCTTCGCATCTTGAGCGTGGGGCTGGTGGTCGAGTCGGGGCGGCGCGTGCTTTCCGGCGCGTTTCAGGGTTGCGGGCAGACGAAGCCGCCGATGCTCGTCGAGGGGATCGTGCGCTGGGCGGTCCAGATTCCAGCCGCCTTCGTGATGGCGGTCCCGCTGGGCGTTGGTCCGGCGAGCGTCTGGCTTGCCATCGCGGGCAGCCAGATCGTCAGCGGGGCGGCGATGCTCGTCTGGTTCAGGAGCTGGGCGGTCAACGGCGGGCTGGCCCGGCGCTCGGCGGCCATAGTCGCCGAAAAAAAGGCGGAGTCCGGACGTGTATAATCGGCTGCTGTTATAATAGAGCAAATTTGCGGGCGGAGGAAATGTTCCCGATGAAAGAAGAAGAGCTCAAGACCATCGGTCCGGGGGATGAGGGGAGGCTTCATCCCTCCACTGTCTACGGGCCGGTGAGCTCCTGGCGGTTCGGAAGCTCGCTCGGGGTGGACTTGATTCTCCAGGCCAGCGTCTGCTCGTTCAACTGCGTTTACTGCCAGCTCGGGAGCATCCAGATCGTCACCCTGGAGCGCCGCCTTTTCGTCACGACAGACCGCGTCATGGCCGACCTTGAAAAATCCGACTGGCGGGGCGCCGATCTCGTCACCTTCAGCGGTAGCGGGGAGCCCACCCTGGCGCTCAACCTCGGTGAGGCGGTCCGCGCCGTCGGCGAGCGGACGGGGATCACCACCCACGTCCTCACGAACGGAACCCTCCTTCATCTGCCCGAGGTGCGCGAAGCCCTGTGCGCGGCCGATCGCGTCTCGGTCAAGCTCGACGCACCGGACGAGGAGATGTTCCAGCGGGTGAACCGCCCTGCGTCTAACGTCACCTTGGCCGGCATCGTCGAGGCGACGGTAAAATTCCGCGCCGAGTTCACCGGCCATCTCGACAGCCAGGTGATGTACATGCCCGTGAATCAAAAAATGACCGGGGAGCTGTGCGACCTCCTGAACCGAATCAGGCCCGACGAAGTGCAGCTCAACACCCCCAAGCGCGCCTACCCCGCCGGCTGGTTCGTCGAGACGCGCGGGCGCTACGACCGCGATAGCGCCCCCGCCAAGCTCAGTGAATTGAAAACGATTGGTGTCGAAGACGCCGGGGAAGTGGAGAAAATGATCAGGGAGAGGACGGGGCTGGTTGTGAGTAGTATTTATGGGGAGTGAAAAAAATTCTCTCCCAAAACTTTAATCAAAGGAGATCCCCATGATCACCGCCATCGTTTCCGCCCCCCTTCCCGAGGGGCTCACCTTTGATCAGTACACCGAAAATACCATGAAAATCGTCGAGCGCTTCCGCACAATCCCCGGTCTCATCCGGAAAAACTTTCTCTATAGCGCCGAAGAAGGCATGGGCGGAGGTGTCTATCTGTGGGAGTCGCGGGAGGCGGCCGAGGCTTGCTATGCGGGGGTCTGGCTCGATAATTTCAAAAATGCCTTTGGTGTCAATCCGAAAATCACCTACTTTGAGACCCCCGCCGTCGTCGATAACGCCGCCGGGGAGATCAAAACCGCCGCGTAGGGGGAGCAGTTTGCCCACCGATTGATTTTTGTTCAGTCAGAAAATCCCTACTTATACGTAAACGGCTTCCTTACCCCCTTCTCACCGATCTTGTTCGCCAGTACCCCTAGCGGCCCCATGTCAATCTCAACGAGGTCGCCGGGCTGTATCCAACGCTCTATTTCCATGCCGCAGCCGCCGGGCACGGTGCCCGAGCCCAAAATATCGCCGGTGAGCATGTTCTCGTCGCGCGATGTGTAGGAGATCATCTGGTCGAAAGTCCAGTACATTTCGCCGGGGGTGGCTTCGATCCAGGTCTCGCCGTTCACGCGCGCGGTCATGGGTATCTCGGCGGGGTTGCCCAGCTCGTCCGGGGTGACGATCCAGGGCCCGAAGCTCCAGCACCAGTCTTTCCCTTTGTAGGGGCCTGTTCCCATCGCCATCTCGCCGGTCTGCGCGTCGCGGGCGCTCCAGTCGTTGAGGATGGCGTAGCCCAGGATGTGCTCGCCCGCCTTTTCCTCCGTGATGTCGCGGCCCGGCTTGCCGATGATGACGCAAAACTCCAGCTCGAAATCCATTTTCTCGGTGTAGCTCGGCCAGGGGATAGTTTCACCCACGGCGGCCATGTGGGCGCAGCTCGACTTGAAGCAAAGCGGACGCTCATACCAGGTCGCGGGAATCTCGAGGCCCATTGTCGCGTAGGTCGCCTTGAGGTGGCGCTCAAAGCCCGCGAAGCCGCGGATCATCGGGGGGCGCGGAATGGGGGGGAGGAGGCGGACCTCATCGGGCCTGTAGAGGAGCTGCTCGCCCTTCGGGCCGTCAATTCCCGGCTTGTCGTGCAGAAATTCGATCACCTCGGCGGCCGCCTCGATGGATGAGGCCCCCGAAGCGGCGAAGGCGAGCATCTCGGACGGAATGATGGCGTCGGCCATCTCCCGCGGACGCGGGGCGCCCTCGTCGGCGAGGCTCGCCGCCAAGGCGAAATTCAGATCGGCGTAGGCCAGCGAGCCGCCGTTTTCGATAACCGCGCCGAGGCGTTGAAAGGGGCCGACGGGGGTCTTGACCTCAAAGGTGATGAGTTTCATGGATGATGCCTCGCTTTAATTCGGGAAATTGGCTCGGGCCGGTCAGGTCAGTTCCACCTTGTCCTTGTCGTCCGTCTCGGGGAAAGGCCCTTCTTTAATCTCAATGACTTTGGTGTTGTCCTCAAGGAACTCGACCTCGTGGCCCTCGTACATGAGGATGAGATCGTCCCGGTTCAGGATGGCTTCGCCCAGGTTGTCGCCCTCCTTGGTGAAGACGCCCACGCGCACTCTTCCCCGCTGGCAGATGAGGACCTGGTGGCGCGTGGTGTTGACCGTCGGGCGCTCCTCGACGAGGTGATAGTGCGCCTTGGTGATGGCGCCCTTGGGCCGGTTGAGGACGATGACCTGAAGGGGTATCTCATCGTCGGTCATGTGGGCCTTGGTGTTGCGCTCCTCGTCGATGTCCTGCCCGGCGTAGGCGGAGCGGATATGCTCCCGGGCCTCCTCGGTGTCGAGGTAGGGGGGAAATTTCGCGTAGTCCGAGAAATCGCTCTTGATGTGGATGGCGATGATGCGCCCGTCCGCCGCCTTGTAGTAGTCAACGCCCTTGGATTCGACTTCGAGTGTCATGACGGATTTCCTTTCAAAAACTTGGGCCGGGTGGTCGCCCCATTTTTAGTCAAAAAAGCTCCAGAATACGGAGCCAATCAAGCCTGATCAGATTAACTTAGACTGCCACGGGGAGTTGGCTCCCGCAAGGCGGAAAACAACAGGGCCCCGGTGTCCATTTTTCTTGCCGCCGCCCGCGATTTCTGATATTTTAGGGCCGTGAGAAGGGAAGTTGCCGCGATAACCACCGCCGCTGATTTCACCGTCTCTCATCTGCGCTTCGGGCCTCCATGCGGATTGGCCCGAATTTTTTTGTGGGCCCCCGGCCACTTTTTGTCGTTTTGGCTGCATTTTGTCGAGCCGGGCGGGTCCCGAAGGCGAGGCATGATTCGAGGAATCAAGTGGCTCCTGGGGACGCTGGCGGTTTCGGCCCTGGCCCTGGGTGCCCTGAACGGGGTTTGTTCGAGTCCCCGAAGTTTTCCGGCGCTTACGAAATTTTTCTGTCCTCAGCCGAGGGGCGTGGCCGGGTCGCCGCCCCAACCGAGGAAGCCCGTCGGCCGGTAAGAGAGCCTGAGCGGGAATTTTTTATTCGCACTATCTTTAGTGGAAGGAACGACATGTCCAACGCAGAAAGCCCAGTTACAGATGCCGTAGTCGAGTTCATCCTCGGGACCGAAGCCGATTCGATACCCGAGGATGTGAAAGTCATCTCCCGCCGCTGTTTCGTGGACGGGACCGGCCTGATGGTGGCCGGATCGACGGACCACAGCGGCCAGATAGTCCAGGCCTACATCAAGGAATTCGGCGGGGAGCCCGAGGCGCGGGTCATCGGAACGGATCAGACGGTCCCGGCCCAGACCGCGGCGCTTGCGAACGGAATCGCCGCACACGCGATGGACTACGACGATACCCAACTGTCGAACTACCCGGACCGGATTTACGGGCTGCTGACCCATCCGACGACACCTGTTCTCGCCGCCTCGCTGGCGGTAGCCGAGTTGCTCGGTTCGACGGGCGAGGAGCTTCTCGCTGCGTTCATGATCGGCTTCGAGGTGGAGTGCAAGGTCGCCGAGTGCATCAAGCCCGAACACTACATCAGCGGATTTCACACGACCGGCACCATCGGCGCCATCGGCGCGGCGGCGGCAGCGGCCCGGCTGATGGAACTCGACGAGGCCCAGCTCCGGTTCTGTTTGGGGATTGTCTGTTCGGAGAGCGCGGGCCTTCGCGCCAACTTCGGAACGATGACGAAACCTTTCCATGCCGGGCGGGCGGCGGAGAACGGCGTTGTCGCGGCGCGGCTCGCGGCGGGCGGATTCACGTCGGACCCCACTATTTTCGACGGCCAATGGGGCTTCATGCAGATCATGGGCGGCGGCTGTGACCCCGATTATCTGATCGGAAAGCTCGGCAACCCCTGGGCGGCGGTGGACCCCGGCGTTTCGATCAAGCCCTACCCGAGCGGGTCGCTCTCGCATCCCTCGATGGACGCGATGCGCGACCTCATCCTCGAACACGGCATCGAACCCGAGCAGGTGAAAAAAGTGCGGCTCGGTACGAACACCCGTGTGCTTGAGCCGCTTCGTTACGACAATCCGCAAAATGAGCTCGAGGCGAAATTCTCGATGAAGTACAGCCTCGGCATACTCCTCCTTAACGGCGGAAGGGGTGGCATCGCCCAGTACCGCGACGATGTGGTGGCGAGCGATGAGGTGAAGGCGATTCTGGATAAGGTCGAGCCCTACGTGGATGAAGAAATCGAGGCGATGGGCTACGACCTCATTCGATCAAAGCTCACCATCGAGATGGAGGACGGTACTGTCCACGAAAAATTCTCCGACACCTCGCGCGGGACGCCCAAGCGGCCGATGGACCGCGAGGAGCTTTTCGAGAAATTCACGGAGTGTTGCGGCCTCGTTTACGGGAAAGACCAGATTGCCCGGGCCGAGGCTCTTCTCTACAAGGTGGACACCATCGAAAGCATTTACGCGCTGATCGACTTGCTTGGCGAAAAAGAGGACGAATAAGGAGCCGGCTGCGATGGGGTTTCACAAGTGGGACGATTTTCCCCGGCGGCCCAATATTCGCAAGGGGACCTGGCGGCGAGTCATCGCTACCGAGAACCTCACTGTCCAGCGCGGCGAGATGGAGCCAGGCACCGAATTCGACGACAGCCTCCACCGGCATCCAGAAGATCAGTTCGTCATCGTGCTTGAGGGGAGGATGCGGCTCAAGATCGATGGTGAGGAGGGCTGGCTTGAGCCGGGCGACGTGGGCGTGATTCCCGGCGGCGTCTATCATGGCGGGGTGGATGTCGGACCGGAAGGAGCCGAATACTTCGAGGTTATTTCGGGCGGGCGGATGGACTACCTGCCCGGTTACGTGGGTCCGCCCAAGAACGAGTTCAAGGGACCGGAAGGATAGGATATGGCCGAGGAAGCCAAGCGTATTTTCGTCGTATGCACCGATCTGATGTTTTCGGCGCGCATCCGCGAGGCGGGCGCCTCTCCGGAGGCGGTGCTCGAGTTCATCGGTTCGGCCGAGAAATTCGATATGGCGGCCGAGAATTTCAACGCCGTGCTTTTTCTCATGGACCTCCACCACCCCAAATTGGGGGGCGATAAGGCGGGCGAGCTGGTTCAGAAGCTCCGGGATAGCCCGAGGAACAAGGACGTTTACGCCATCGCCTTCGGCAGGCACGACGAACCCGAGCTTCTCAAGAACGCCGGAAAGGCGGGATTCGATAAGGTGATGCCGCGCTCGCTTTTTGTGCGCGAGATGCCCGAGATCGTCCGCCGTGCCGCCAGCCGGATACGGACAGCCGGTTGACCGGTGAAGGCGGGAGGCCGAATCCGGAGCCTTATTCCGGGAGCCTGATCTACTGGCTGGAAGTTCCCTCCGACCAACAACATTTCATCCAGGGAATTTTGGACGGCTACGACGGGCTGGGCTACTACCAGACGATGGTCCACGGCTACGGCCGGCGGGAGGATGGGCGTACAACCGCGCTGGCCCGGATCACCTCCACCGAGGACGGCCGGGATGAATTTGAAGACCTGCTCGAAGCGCTTACCGCAGATTTCGGGCTGAGGCTTTTGGAGGAAGCGCCCGGCATCGAGCCAGATGTCCAACCCCGGTCCAAGAAATCCGAATCCCGGGCTGGGGTGCCTGAGCAGTGAAATTCCCCGAGTGGAGAGCGGCAAAAGAGGCGTCGTGGCGTGGTTTTTTCGCCGGGCTGTGGCTATTCGTTTTTCTGGCAGCCCCGGCGCAGGCCGCCCCCGCGATTCTTAAACTCGCCACGACAACAAGCACGTACTTCACCGGGCTTCTTGAATGGCTCAATCCCCCTTTTGAAAAACAGCATAACGTCCGCATTCACACTATCGCCGTCGGAACGGGCAAGGCTTTGCGCCTCGGGGAAAACGGGGATGTCGATGTGGTCCTGGTCCACGCTCCCAAGGCGGAGAAAAAATTTGTCGCCGCAGGATACGGCGTCGGCCGCCGGAGCGTGATGTACAACGATTTTGTGATCGTGGGCCCGATGGCCGATCCCGCGAAAATTTCGGGGATCGGGGACATCGCCACCGCCTTTCGCCGAATCGCCGCGGGCGGGGTTGTTTGGGTCAGCCGGGGCGATGATTCCGGCACCCATAAAACAGAAGCCGCCTTCTGGCGCGCCGCCGGACTTGATCCCAAGGGTGCGTGGTACCGCTCGCTCGGCCAGGGCATGGGGGAGACACTCAAGGCGGCTGACGAGATGAGGGCCTACACCCTCAGCGACCGGGGCTCGTTCCTGTTTTTCTCCGCACGGGGAAAAGTGGATCTGAAGGTTCTGCTTGGGGGCGGCAAGGAGCTGCTCAACCCCTACGGGGTGATCGCCGTGAACCCCGGGCGTCACTCCCATGTGCGCTACGATCTGGCGATAAAGTACATTCGGTTTCTCACCTCGCCCGATGGGCAGCGCCTCATCGGCGCCTTTCGGTTGAAGGGAAAAAAACTATTTCACCCGGCCGCTGCTCCGCCGGGTCCGGGAAACTGACGATCTAAGAGCGCTCCCCTCCGGCGCCGGATATTTCCGGTGATCCGGAGGCCGATATTTTTTCGCTAAAGAGCGTGGCGTGAACCACCGGGCTGTGAATTTTGGCGATACCCTGATTACAGGTCCGGGGTCTGCCTGCTTCGAGAGATTTGAATGGAATACGTGATCGCGGCTCTGTTTTTTTTCGTGGCGCTCATCTATTCGAGTGTCGGGTTGGGTGGCGGCTCCTCATACGCCGCGATCATGGCAATCTTCGATGTAAATTATGTCCTGATACCCACCACTTCTCTTGTGCTGAACGTGGCTGTCACAAGCTTCGGGGCCGCGAATTTCTGGTGGGGCGGACATGTGAACTGGCGCCTGATCGCGCCCTTCCTCGTTTCTTCGATTCCGATGGCGTATTTGGGGGGAAGTGTCGCCCTGTCGAAACAGGGTTTTTACATTCTCCTGCTATTCACCCTCGTCACCCTCGCGATTCGGATATATTTTTTCGACACCCTCCGGATTTCCCTCAAGCTCGAGGGCGCGCAAAAGGTTGTTTTTTCGGTTGTCCTGGGGGGCGCGCTCGGTTTTATCGCGGGAGCGGTGGGGATTGGCGGCGGAATCTACCTTGTGCCCCTTATCGTGATGTTCAGTCTGGGAACGGAGAAAGAAGCCGCCGCCACGGGTTCGATTTTTATCTGGGTGAACTCTGTCGCGGGAATTTTCTCGCGGATGCAGCGCGGGGCGTTCAGCATGGAGTTGATACTGCCCCTGGTGGCGGCTGTTGTCGCCGGCGGTTTTCTCGGCTCCTATATGGGTTCGTTTCGATTTTCGCCAAGGACGATACAGAAGCTGATGGGGATTGTCCTCATCGCCGCCATCGTCTTTTTACTGCGGAGACTGCTTTAGGCGGAGAAGCTTAGTGCGAAACCACTTTTATGCGGGGCGGCCGGTGGTTGTATAATCCACTGCAAGGCTAAATTTGGCACGAAGCCGGCACCGAGGCGGGGAGACGATGGAATTTCTTCTGGAAGGAATCTGGGAAGGCATCCTCCTCGTTCTGCGCGCGGACCCCGAGGTGATGACCGCCTCCTGGGTCACCGTCCGGGTGAGCTTTGGCGCGACGGTGGTGGCCGGCCTGATCGGTTTGCCGATTGGCTGGGCGCTGGCCTCCCACCGTTTCAGGGGCCGGGGCGCGGCCATTTCGATTATCCAGACCCTGCTCGGCTTTCCTACAGTGGTGATCGGCCTGATCGTCTACGGGTTTCTCTCCCGCCGCGGGCCGCTGGGGTTCGCGAACCTGCTGTTCACCCCGACGGCCATCGTGATCGGTCTGGTGATTCTATCGATCCCGATCATCTCTGTTTTCACGATGACAGCGGTCTCCTCGGTGGACCAGCGCGCGCGAGAGACGGCGCTCACGCTGGGGGCCTCTTCGAGGCTTGCCGCCTGGATGGTGCTGCGCGAGGCGCGCTTCGGGCTGATCGCGGCGATACTGGGCGCGTTCGGGCGGGTTTCCTCCGAGGTGGGCATCGCCATGATGCTGGGCGGAAACATCAAGGGCTACACGCGGACGCTGACCACGGGGATCGCTCTTGAGGGCATGAAAGGGGAGTTTGGATTCGGGATCGCCCTGGGCGTGGTGCTCATGGCGATTATTTTTTTGACGAACCTCGGCACTCGCATTCTGCAGAAATCATAATGATTTTATTCACGCTCGAAGACATCCAGGTCAGCTTTAACGGAGAGACCGCCCTCGATATCGGCGGGCTCGACATCGCTTCGGGCGCGGTCACCGCGCTTTCGGGCGCGAACGGCGCCGGGAAAACCACGCTGCTCCGTGTGATGGCCGGTCTGCTGCGTCCCGACCGGGGGTGCATCTCCTACATGGGCGAGCCGGTGGTCTACGGAGGCGGGGGGACGGGCCACCGGCAGCGGGTGTCGATGCTTCACCAGGACCCGTTCATGTTCCGGGGTCAGGTGATCGCCAACGTCGCCTTCGGGGAGGTCGCCCGGGGGCGGAGCCAGAGCGACGCCGAGGCGGAGGCGCTCCGGGCGCTCAAGCGAGTCG